>NZ_JBTNDE010000012.1:0-125418 GCF_054511155.1 Arthrobacter glycogeni
CTGGGCCATCAATACCCAGAACCGTGCCTCCTGAACAATCCGTTCCTTCTTCGATGACATACACAACACCTCGCATCAATAGGGGTGTTGCAACGACCGACTGAACTCACCGGACCTTACCGGGTCTATTCGTACCGCAGCGATTCTACCGGATCGGCTTTCGCTGCCCGTGCTGCGGGCAGGGTGCCCGCGAGCAACGCAATGCCCATCACCATCAGGATGATGACCCCGATGGACAGCGGGTCGAATGCGATCAGAGTGAGCCCGGGCAGGTCGGCCAGCAGCGAGCCGGCGAGAGCAGCGCTGATACCTATCCCCGCGAGAATCGCTCCCGCGGCTCCGATCGCGCTGCCGAGGAATCCGATGAAGGCTGCCTCAAGGCTGAAAAGACCGAACACCTTGCCGCTGCCCATCCCCATGGCCTTCATCAACCCGATCTCACGGGTGCGTTCCTGCACCGACGTAAGAAGTGTATTGACGATCCCGAAGCTGGCCGCCAGCAGCGCGATGACTGCGAAGGCATTCAAAACGAGCACTATCCCATCGATCACCGTCTTGACTGTTCCCAACTGGTCGGCGACCGTAGCGCCCGTATAGCCCGCATCCGCAAGAACTGTTTTCAGGTCGGCGATCTGCTCCTCGCTTGCGGCCGGGTCGAACCAGACCGTTGCCTGGGCATACAGCTCCGCCTGACCCGCAGGCACCCCGATCTTTTGCGTCTGAAACAGTTCCTCGGTCAGTGAATCATTCGGCACAATCGCGGGCCCCGCTGGCGAGGCGATACTCTCCTCAGCTACGCCGCTGACCGTCGCTTCGATCACGTGCTGGGTGCGCAGCGAATCGGTCAGGGCGATCGTGACGGTCTGCCCGACGGCGTCGTCGTTGCCTGTAAATCCGAGCGCCTCCACATAGGAGGCAGGCAGCGCGAACTGGAACTCGCTCCCACTGGTGGACGGCTCGACGCCGGCGAGGAGATTGAGCGTCTGGCCGGCGACCAGACCGCCGATGCCGACAACATATCTGGTCCCGTCGCCGGCCTGAATGTAGTCGGCGGAGATTGCCTTGGTGGCCTCGACGTCGAGCACTCCGGCTATCCCCGCCAGCCCCTCAAGGTCATCCGGGTTCAGGGCCACCACTGTGGCACCGGGAGGACCCGGCTGGGCGCTTTCGATGGAGTCCGGGTTGTACTCGGTCGGACCCGAGTCAGCGGCGCCGAAGGGGGAGCCGGCATCTGATGGTTTCGTGACTGTCATGGTGTCGGAGGCACCCACGCCCGAGACGGTGTCGTCGATGTAGGAGTTGATGCCGGTACCCAGGCCGTTCGTGAGAGTCAGCGTGAACGCACCGACGAAGATCGCGAGGATCGTCAGGATGGTCCGGGTCTTCGACCGGAAAGTGCTCGACACAGCGGTTCCGACCAGGTCCACGATCCTCATGCCGCCACCGCTTCCGACCTGTTGACCAACTGGCCATCGCGGATGAGGATGCGGCGGTCGCACCTCGCTGCCAAGTCCTCGTCATGGGTCACCACGACCAGGGTGATACCGTTCTCGCGGTTGAGGGTAAGCAGCATGTCTTCGACCACCGCGCCAGTGCCGGTATCGAGATTGCCCGTCGGCTCATCGGCGAAGATGATGCGGGGAGTGTTCACCAGGGCACGGGCGATCACTGCCCGCTGTTTCTGGCCACCCGACAGGGTGGCCGCCTTACTGATCGCCTTGTCAGCGAGCTCCAGTTGCTCCAACACTGCCATCGCCCGTCGCCGCCGTTCCACGCGACCGACACCGGCAATCTTCAGGGGCAGCACCACGTTCTCCAGGACCGAAGCGTTGGCTGTCAGGAAGAACTGCTGGAAGACGAATCCGAAGATCCCATTACGTGTCCGGTCCAGCTGGCTGCCCCGGAGGGTGCTGGTATCGATGCCCTCGAGTTCCACCGCGCCGGAGCTCGGAACGTCAAGCAGGGCAAGCACATGCATCAACGTCGACTTACCCGATCCGCTTTTGCCGACAATCGCCACGCTTTCGCCTTCGAAGACGTCCAGGCTCACGCCCCTAAGAGCATCGAAGCGGTTTTGTCCGCGCCCGTACGATTTACTCACGTCCTTGACCGACATGATCGGTATCATCAGTGGTTCTCCTCACCAGATCCAGGCGTTTCCTTGACCCTTCCAGTGTCCCCACCGGAAACAACCGACGCGTCCCCCAACTGCAGACACCTGGCGTACCCTGACCGCGGTAGGTCGGGTACTCCGTGGGGTTGAGTCGCCCTGAGTAGATTCCCGGCATACTGAAGGAATGACCGACGCAAAGGAGTGGCCGCCTGAACGGCGCCGTCCACCCCGTCGTCCACCGTTTTGGGTGGGCGATCTCGGTGCAGCTTTGCTCATCATCGCCGCAGCGTTCGCCCCGTTTCCGGGGTCAGAATTCCGCCCGGGAAGCGGACTGGCAACCGTTCTGGTCATCGCCCCGGCCCTCGTGTTGCCTCTGAGACGCTGGTGGCCTGTTCCGGTGTTGGTTGCAGTCGTCGCGCTCTACGGTGCGGCGTGCCTCGCCGGCACCCTCTCGCCGGGCATAGTTGTCGCCGCCGCTATCGCGATCTTCGGGGTCGCCAGCACAACCACCCGACCAATTACCCTGATCGTGGCGTTTGCCACCCTGCCCGCCGTCGTCCTCTTCAGTCAGTTCGCTTCCGTCGGGAACATCGGTGAACCACCAGTCCTCCAGTTCGCCTTCATGATCGCTTTCGCCTCGGCGGCTGGAGATGCCTCGCGGTCACGGCAGGAGTACATCACGGCCATGACCGAGAGAGCGGAACGAGCCGAACAGACACGGGACGCGGAGGCCAGCCGCCGCGTGGCGGAGGAGCGGCTGCGGATCGCCCGCGACCTGCACGACGCCGTCGCCCATCAGATCTCGGTGATTAGTCTCAACGCCGGTGTCGCCTCGTCGGCACTCGAAACCCGTCCCGAGCGGGCCCGCGAGGCACTCGGGACCATCCGCAGTGCGTCTCGAACGGTGCTGAGCGAAATTGGGAATCTTCTTGAGGTACTCCGCACCGACGACCGCAACGAAGACGCGAACATCCCGCAGCCCGGGCTTGATCGGCTTGATGATCTTCTGGCCCAGTTCTCTACTGTGGGACTTGTCAGCACCACCCGAGTCGATGGTCAGCTGTCGCGAGTAGGCAGCGCCACCGGGCTGGTGGCCTACCGCGTGATCCAGGAGGGCCTGACCAATGCGCACAAGCACGGCTCGGAGCACCGCGCGCACGTCCTGATCGTCGTCACAAAAGCCGATGTGACAATCATTGTCACTAATCCGGTTCACCCCGACGTAGCCCCACTTCATGACGACCAATCACCTCCCGGAGGTCACGGACTGCTGGGGATCAGTGAACGTGTCGCCGCTGTCCGCGGGACTGTCCAGGCCGGGAGCACCCCTGACGGCTGGCGCGTCTTGGCGACACTGCCCCTCACCACGGAGGAACCCTCTTGACCACAGTGCTCGTCGTCGACGATCAGGCTCTGATCCGCCAGGCGGTCACCGACATCCTCTCGTCCGAGCCCGATATCACTGTGCTTGGTGAGGCAGTCAACGGGGCCACAGCGGTCACTCTGGCGCTGGAGCTCCGGCCCGACGTCGTGCTGATGGACATTCGGATGCCGGAACTCGATGGGATCGGCGCCACCGCTGCCATCTGCTCAAACCCCGATCTGACCGAGACCCGGGTACTCATCCTGACCACCTTTGAGGAGGACGAATACCTCATTGCCGCCCTTCGCGCCGGGGCCAGTGGTTTCATCGGCAAGGGGTCGGAGCCGGAGGAAATCGCTCGGGCAGTCCTCGCTGTACACGCAGGCGATTCCCTGTTGTCACCGACTGCCACCCGCAACCTCATCACCCGCTATGTGCTCCCCCCAACACCCGTTGCCGGCACTGGTGCTACAACACCAGTGCCGCCGGAGCTCCGGCATCTGACCGACCGGGAGCGCGAAGTGCTGCTGCTGGTTGCCGGCGGACGTTCGAACCAGGACATCGCCGACCAGCTGGTCATCTCACCGCACACGGCGAAAACCCACATCAACCGGGTGATGACCAAGCTGCACGCCCACGACCGCGCCCAGCTCGTCATCACCGCCTACGAAACTGGGCTACTTTCTCCGGGGGAGCACTAACTATCGCCCCTCCTCCCAAGATAGGTGGCGCCGGAAACGGATCCGGACGGCGCGAGATCGGCAACGCGAAAAGGGTCGACGATGGCGAAGACCGGTACTCCTACCGTGCTGACAAGAAGAAGCGTGTCGATCATCGATGACGGCTCACCATTGTTGGCCACCGCGATTCCCTGTCCGAATGATGCCATGGAGGTGACCACCAGCAGCCCTGCCAGGCCCAGGGAGCCAGTGCTGACCCACACCGCCCAGGGCTGGTGGCTGCCACGGCTCCATGCGTGACCAAACAGGACAACAGTCGCGGCGTACCCGAGTACCGCGGCAACCAGAAGAACCGTCACCACAGCCTGGGGTGCGATAACAATGCTTACGGCAATGGCGGCGGTTGTGAGGCCCACCGTCAGGCCAGCACCCATTTCCTGCGACATCCGGCGACTCGGCCCCCAGCGCCGGCGTTCGAAGACTCCTTGAGTGTTCAGGTTCCGTTTGCTTTCGACTGATACCAAGGACAGGTGAACCCTGCAGCCAGTCTTCCTCCCAATGCACCTCACCTGACTCCGACCACGCTGGGTGATCTGGGTTTCGAAGCTTTAGTGCTACCGGGCAGCACTCCCTCAAGTGAAATTGAGGCCGCGTTTCGATCCGACCGGGGGCTTCGCGCCGTCGTCGTGGACGTCGAGGGCAATCAGTTTGTCCTGACCCGAGACCAGGTTGATGATCAGATGACCGGGCGGCTTGGATTTGGGCGGGCCCTGAACACACGAGCGACGGCAGCAGCATTGCTTCCCCGAGCATCCTTCAGCCTTCCTCCCTCACTGGATCTTCGTGCTGCCGCGGCCGCGTTGCTGGAGCGGCCAGAGGAGTACCGGTACCACGATCTGCTGGTTACTGCCACGGTTCCGCGCATCGTCCCAGTGTCGGAGGTCTTTGAGGCGCTTTCCCACGTCTTTCGGCATGCCGCCCACCATGATCCGTTGACAGGTCTCGCGAACAGGTTATGCCTTGACGAACTCGGGCCGACCCTTCTCACCGGACATGACCCACTCAGGATCGCGGCGCTCTATGTCGACCTGGATGACTTTAAGGTCATTAACGACACCTTCGGGCACCGGGCCGGAGACAGCGTGCTCGCCGCATTCGCCGGCAGGCTCCAGGCGTCCACCACGCCCTCGGCCACGGTTGTCCGACTAGGCGGGGACGAATTCGCGGTGCTGCTACAGGACGTCGGTGAGATCGAGGCGCGCGACGTCGCACACCGGATTCTGCAGTCCTTTAGCGCCCCCTTCAGCTACGACGGACACGACCTCCGCCTGTCCGCTACGGTCGGGCTGGCCATGGGAAGCGACGCTGACGGGCTAGACCCTGAAACACGCCTCGAGTACCTCCTCCGTCATGCGGACACGGCGATGCTTCAAGCCAAACGTGAAGGTAAACGCCAACTGGGTCGAATCGATCCCTCGCAGCCTGCCACCCGTTTCGCACGCCAAGCCCTCATTCGTCGTCGTCTGCCACACGCCTTGAATAACAAAGAGTTCAGTCTCCATTACCAGCCGCTAATGGATGTTCTGACCGGTTCATGTCACGCCGTCGAGGCACTACTTCGCTGGAGAGACCCCGACCTCTGCGCTGTCTCACCCGACCAGTTCATCCCCATCGCCGAACACACAGGCGAGATTCACGCGATAGGCCGGTGGGTCATCGATCAGGCCTGCGCCCAGGCCCGGCTCTGGGCGGACAGCGGCACACCGCGAGCGATTTCCGTCAACGTTTCACCACTGCAGTTGGCCGCTGGCAGCCTGATCACCGATATCAACGAATCGGTGCGGCGGCATGGGATTCCACCAACACTGCTGAACATCGAAATCACTGAAAGTGCCCCCATCGCCGACATCCCCTCCGCGGCCGCACAACTGCGGACACTGATCGATTCCGGCATTGGGGTGGCACTGGACGACTACGGAACCGCCTACTCTTCCCTCGCCCTGCTGCGGGAACTTCCCCTGACCGGACTGAAGCTGGACAAGTCCCTGATTGACACCATCGATACGGATCCCATCTCTGCAATTCTCGTGGCAGGCGTCATCACCCCCGCCAGGGCCATTGGCCTGAGAACGACGGCGGAAGGTGTGGAACGGGAGGCGCAACTGGATGTCCTGAGAGAACTCGGATGCGACACGGCCCAGGGCTATCTCATTTCGCGGCCGTTACCTGCGGCCGACCTCGACGCCGTGGGGCACTTCGGGGGTTCCTTCGACGTGCTGACCCGAAGCGCTTGATCATTCCTGTCTTGTCCGTTTGAGTAGCCACTCAGCTATGGGGGCGCTTTGAACGACCGCTCGGGAGAATGGTCTGCGGTAGCTGGATACGAGACGGCACCATTCCACTCGGATTTCACCCGATGGACCCGGTCGCCGTCGTTGACGAGGGAAAAGCTAACGAGGACTGTGGCTCGGAAGAGAAGCGTTCCGGGCGCCTGTACTCGACCGGAACTCTAGCCCGCTGTCCGGGGGAAGATTCGGTCGAGTTCCTGGAGCTCCGTTTCGGAGGGCACCCAGCACACCGCGTCGACGTTCTGCTGGACCTGTTCCGGCTTGGTAGCCCCCGCAATCACCGATGCCACCGACGGTTGGGCCGCCAACCAGGAGAACGCCACCTGCAGTTCGGTCAGGTCGCGGGCCCGGGCGAACGCACGGAAATCGGCCAGCTGGTTCCAGTCGGCACCGTCAAGCAGGTTGGTGCGGGAATGGGTGAGCCTGCTACCCGCAGGAACCTTCGAGGCGGTGTATTTGCCGGTCAGCAGCCCGTTGGCTAACGGGAAGAAGGGCAACACACCGATCCCGTAGGCTTCGGCGGCGGGAACTACTTCGGCTTCGATCTTGCGTTCCAGCAGGTTCCAGTGGTTTTGGGCGGAGATAAACGGCGTGTACCGGCCGAGCTGGGCGACAAACTCTGCCTCGGCGATCTGCCAGCCAGCACGGTTTGAGTGCCCGATGTACCTGACCTTGCCACTCTGGACCAGTGCATCAAGAGCGGACAGCGTCTCGTCGATCGGTGTCAGGGGGTCGGGCGCATGGAACTGGTACAGGTCGATCCAGTCGGTGCCCAGGCGCCGCAACGAGGCCTCGACGGCCTTCATGATGTAGCGGCGTGACCCGCGGGCTCCCCAGTCGGGCCCGTTAGCGCCCTGAAGATCAAGCCCGAACTTGGTGGCGACCAGCACGTCGTCGCGGTTCTTGACCAAGGCCTTGCCCAGCATCTCCTCGCTCAGGCCGGGAGTCTTACCGTAGGAGTCCGCCACATCGAAGAAATTGATCCCGGCGTCGACGGCCGCGTTGATCACCGCGTTGGTGCCACGCTGGGTTTCCGTTGGCGTCCCTGAGCGGCCCAGGTTGTTGCACCCAAGCCCCACCACTGAAACGTTCAGGCCGGAGTTACCAAGTCTGCGATATTCGGTCATGGCACTACGCTACAACATCCGTTACCCGAGGCACCTTTCGATGCCCGGGGTAACGGTACATCGCTGGGGAATCAGGAGAACCAGATTCCCATTTCGCGCTGGGCCGACTCGGCGGAGTCGGACCCGTGGACCAGGTTCTGCTGTACCTTCAGGCCCCAGTCCCGGCCGAGATCCCCGCGGATGGTACCGGGTGCGGCAGCAGTTGGTTCGGTCGCGCCGGCAAGGGAGCGGAAGCCTTCGATGACCCGTTCGCCTTCGAAGATGGCAGCGACAATCGGCCCGCTGAGCATGAACTCAACAAGTGGTTCGAAGAAGGGCTTGCCGAGATGCTCGGCGTAATGCTCTTCAAGGATCTCACGGGTGGCGGACACCAGCTTCAGGTCCACGAGGGTGTACCCCTTGGCTTCCACCCGGGACAGGATGGTCCCGGTCAGTGCGCGGGACACGCCGTCGGGCTTGATCAGTACAAGAGTGCGTTCAGCGCTCACAGAAGTCCTCCAAAGTGTTGGGTATGGCCAGTGGAACTCTACTAAAGATTAGCCCCGGGCTCTGACCCGCCCTCGGGGTTGGCCCGTTCCCATTCGGCTTGTTGGCGGTCCCGCTCAACGTTCTCGGCATCGAGTCGCCTGCCGGTCCTGATCCCATACAGCCAGGTGAGGGCGAACAGCACACCGATCAGGAACATGGTGGGCTCAATAAACCCGGTGGCAATGATCAGCAGCTGAAGTGCCCAGCCGATCGCAATACCGTAGGGCTTGGTGAGGAAGGCGCACGCACCCACGAGCGCCAACGCAAGGACGACGCCGACCGCCAGGATCAGTGCGGGTGGAATGGTGTCGCGGAGGAGACCAAAGGCGGCGAGGGTGGCAAACAACACCACGAGGGCCTCCAGGGTGAGAACCACCGAGGCGAAGGTCACCTTAATGGAACGACGCTTCTTCGGCGTTCCGGGCCGCCACTCCCGCTGCGCCTTGGTCATGCGGCGCTTTCGATTGTGCTCCATAGTCAACCCGCCTTACTTGCCGAGCAGGGTGCGGGCCTCCCCCACCACCGTGATGGAACCGGTGATGAGGATGCCTCCTGCGAGGTCGTTGTTTTCCTCGGCCTTCATGACCGCCCATTCGAGTGCGTCGTCGAGGCGTTCGGCGATGTGGACATGTTCTTCGGCGAATCCTGCCGCCAGGGCATCCTGGAGGAGGTCGGCGGCGGGGATTGCGCGGGGCGAATTCGACTGGGTCAGGCAGATGTCCTCGAGAATTCCGCCCAGCTCCTCGTGCAGCTCCGCCAGGATGGCTCCAGCGTCCTTGTCCTGCAGCACACCCACGACCAGGATGAGCCGGCTGAAATCGAAGGCCTCCTTGACGGCCGCCGCGGCCGCCTTGGCGCCGGCCGCGTTGTGGGCGGCGTCAACGATGATGCTGGGGGCGGTGCGGACCACTTCAACCCGTCCCGGGGAGGTAACGGTCCGCAACCCTTCGCGGACTACCGCCGCGTCCAGTTCCCGGCTGCCACCACCGATGAACGCCTCCACGGCCGCGACCGCGACGGCGGCGTTCTGTGCCTGATGCGCGCCGTGCAGGGGCAGCAGGAGCTCTTCGTACCGGCCCGCGATGCCGTTGATGGACAGGACCTGCCCTCCGACCCCCACTGTCCGGGTTTCGACGCCGAACTCCACTCCTTCGAAACGGAATTCGACGCCGACCTCCCTCGCCCGTTCCAGGAGCACCTGGGCGGCCTCCTGGTGTTGGGCGGCGCTGATCAGGAAGCCACCGGGTTTGATGATGCCCGACTTCTCCAGTGCAATGTCGTATTCGGTGTCGCCGAGGAGCTCAGTGTGGTCCAGCGAGATCGGCGTAACCACCGACACCTGGCCGTCGCCCACGTTGGTGGCGTCGGTGATGCCGCCCAGGCCCACCTCGATGATGGCGACGTCGACGGGTTCGTCGGCGAAGACAGCGAACGCGAGGATGGTGACACTCTCGAAGTAGGTCAGCCGGGGGTCCCCTTCCGCCTCCAGCTCGGCGTCAATGATTTCCAGGAACGGCCTGATCTCATCCCAGATCCTGACGAAGGTTTCGTCGGAGACCGGTTCGCCGTCGATGCTGATGCGCTCGGTGACCCTGCTCAGGTGCGGGCTCGTGTAGCGGCCCGTCCGGAGCTCGTGCGCCCGAAGAATGCTTTCGACCATCCGCGCGGTGGACGTTTTACCGTTGGTACCGGTGAGGTGGATGATCGGGTAGGCCTTGTTCGGTTCACCCAGGATTTCCATGGCCCGGAGCATCGGTGCCATCCGGGGCTCCATCTTGTTCTCCGGTGCACGGCTCAACAGTTCCGCATAGACGCTCTCGACCGAAAACTGGTCGAAAGCTGCTGGTTCTGAGCCCGTCGGCTCGGGGATCTGTTGGCTCATGGGTGCCTCTCTACTGTCACTGTGAACTCGCCGGTTACTGGCTCGCGGTCTGCCGACGCCGCGGCGACGACCCGTAGCTCGTGGGTGAGCGTTTCCGCTTTGATGAGTGCTGCGTTCGACGTCAGGGCGTCGACCAGCTCGGGTGCAGCGCCCAGGGTAGTGATGATCCTGTCGCTGATGTGGAGGTCCGCGTCGCGCCGGGCTTGCTGGATGGCACGGATGGCATCCCGCGCCGAGCCTTCGGCCGCAAGTTCTTCGGTCACCACGGTGTCGAGGACCAGGAAACCGCCGCCCGGCAGGACCGTGACGGCCTTGCCGGCGTTGTCGCCGTCGTCGGCAACAACGGTCTCGAGCATGTATTCGTGGGATTCCAGCGACAACCCTCCCGCAGTCACGGCACCGTCCGCGGAGACCGACCAGTCGCCGGACTTGGCGGCCTTGATCGCTGCCTGCACGTTCTTGCCGAGGCGCGGTCCTGCCGCGCGGGCGTTCACCACCAGCTGCTGCACGATCCCGAATTCCTCGGGCGACGCGTCCTTCGCATCGAGCAGCCGAACGGTCTTGATGTTCAGCTCATCAGCGATGATCCCCTGGTATTGGCCCAACAGGTCACCGGCCGACGGCGCTACGACCGTCAGGTTGGACAGCGGCAGCCGGACCCGGAGATTCGCTGCCTTGCGCAGGCTGGACCCGGTGGAGCAGATCTGGCGGGTGCGCTCCATATGTTCGACAAGCTCCGGAGCGTCAGGGAACGCTGTTGCCTCGGGCCAGTCCGTCAGGTGCACCGAGCGACCGCCGGTGAGTCCACGCCAGATCTCCTCGGTGACCAGCGGCAGCAGCGGGGCCGCGGCACGGCACACGGCTTCGAGGCACGTGTAGAGCACGTCGAACGCATCGGTGTCCTCGTCGAAGAACCGCTGCCGGCTGCGCCGCACGTACCAATTGGTCAGGGTGTCCAGGTAGCGGCGCAGCGCCTCGCAGGCGTCGCTAATGTTGAACTCATCCAGCGCTGCGGTGGTATCCCGCACCAGGTTTCCGGTGTAGGCGAGGATGTAGCGGTCCAGTGGCTCGGCGAGGCGCTCAGCCTGTTCCGGGCTCACCGGTTTCGCCTCGTACCCGGCCCCGCTGGCAGCGGCGTTCGTGTACAGGCTGAAGAAGTGCCAGACGTTCCATAGCGGCAGGATAACCTGCCGCACACCGTCGCGGATGCCCTGCTCGGTGACGATCAGGTTGCCGCCGCGCAGCACGGGGGACGACATCAGGAACCAGCGCATGGCGTCAGCGCCGTCGCGGTCCAGGACCTCGGTGACGTCCGGGTAGTTGCCCAGGCTCTTGGATGCCTTCTGCCCGTCGTTGCCGAGGACGATGCCGTGGCTGATGACGTTGCGGAACGCGGGTCGGTCGAACAGGGCGGTGGACAGCACGTGCAGCATGTAGAACCAGCCGCGGGTCTGGCCGATGTACTCGACGATGAAGTCAGCGGGGTTGTGCGACTCAAACCATTCCTGGTTCTCCATCGGGTAGTGCACCTGGGCGAAGGGCATGGACCCGGAATCGAACCAGACGTCCAGCACGTCCTCCACACGGCGCATGGTGGACTGACCCTCCTCGGGGGACCGTGGGTCGTCAGGATTGGGACGGGTCAGCTCATCGATGAACGGACGGTGCAGGTCGGGCTCCCCCGCCTTGTTCAACGGCAGCCGGCCGAAGTCCGCCTGGATCTCGGCGAGCGAGCCGTAGACGTCGGTGCGCGGATAGGTGGGGTCGTCGGACTGCCAGACCGGGATGGGGCTGCCCCAGTACCGGTTGCGGCTGATTGACCAGTCCCGGGCATTGGCCAACCACTTACCGAACTGTCCGTCCTTCACGTTCTCCGGGATCCAGTTGATGCCCTGGTTCAGGTCCACCATCCGGGCCTTGATCTTGGTGACCTCAACAAACCAGGAGGACACGGCACGGTAGATCAGTGGGTTACGGCACCGCCAACAGTGTGGGTAGCTGTGCACGTAGCTGGCCTGGCGCACCAGCCGGCCGCCGTCCTTCAGTACCCGGGTGATGGTCTTGTTGGCGTCGAAGACCTGCAGTCCCACAATTTCAGCGAGTGGCCCGTGCCCGTACATCGGGAGGAAGCGGGCTCCTTCGTCCACGGAGAGGATGACCTGGATGCCAGCCTCCTCACAGATTTTCTGGTCCTCCTCGCCGTAGGCCGGTGACTGGTGCACGATGCCTGTTCCGTCGGTGGTCGTGACGTAGTCGGCCACGAGGAAGCGGAACGCGTTTCGGTAGCCGCCCTGCTCCGGGTCGGTGAGGTAGTCCCACAGTGGTTCGTAGCTCAGATCGGCCAGGTCGGCGCCCTGCAGGGTGCGCTCGACGACGGCAGTAGCCTCTTTCGCGGAAGCGTGGCCCAGGTCCTTCGCATAGTTGCCCAGGAGGTCGGCAGCGATCAGGAAGCGCCGCTCGTCGTCGGCCAGCGCCGGTCCGGCGGGAACCACTGCATAGGTGATGTCCGGCCCGACGGCGAGGGCCGCGTTGGTGGGCAGGGTCCAGGGTGTGGTGGTCCACGCGAGTGCATGGACTCCGGCGAGCTCCTGGGACAGCGCCGAGCTGCCGCCAAGGAGAGGGAACGTGACGGTGACCGTCTGGTCCTGGCGGTCCTGGTAGACGTCGTCGTCCATCCGCAACTCATGGTTGGACAGCGGCGTCTCGTCCTTCCAGCAATACGGCAGCACGCGGTAGCCGTTGTAGGTGAGGCCTTTGTCGTACAGGTTCTTGAAGGCCCAGATGACCGACTCCATGTAGTCGATGTTGAGGGTCTTGTAGTCGTTGTCGAAGTCCACCCAGCGGGCCTGGCGGGTGACATAGTCCTGCCATTCGCCGGCGTACTTCATCACTGAGGAACGGCAGGCATCGTTGAATTTGTCGATGCCCATGGCTTCGATCTGCGCCTTGTCGCTCATGCCCAGCTGCTTCATGGCTTCCAGCTCGGCCGGCAGACCGTGGGTGTCCCAGCCGAAACGGCGTTCCACCCGGTGGCCGCGCTGGGTTTGGTAACGGCCCACCAGGTCCTTGGCGTAGCCGGTCAGGAGGTGACCGTAGTGGGGCAGCCCGTTGGCGAACGGCGGGCCGTCGTAGAAGACGAACTCGTTTGAGCCATTCTCGCCGGCGGGCAGATCGGCGTGGCGCTGGTCGATCGACGCCTGGAAAGTGCCATCAGCGTCCCAGTACTTGAGGATGCGTTCCTCGATCTCAGGAAACCTCGGCGACGCCGAGGACGAACTCAGCGACGCTGAGGAGGAAACGGAAGCGCCAGTGGCGCTGTCAAGGCTGGTGGCCTTGGGGTAGATCTGTGGCATGTTGTTCATCCTGTAGGCAAGGTGTGGTTCATTACCTGCGAGGACGTGTCCAGACAGCCGGGTCAGCCTGCAACCCCGCGTTGGACCCGCGGTACCACCTCACTTGCCGCCAGCGAGAGGAAATCCTCCCGCGGCTGCCACTTCGTGACCGCTGTGACGGGCTTACCCGTCCGGTTCTACTGCCCCGCTGTCCGCCTGATTTGTGATCCGTCTGGCGCACGGCGAAGATTCTTCCGGAAGCTCACCGGTGATGGCCGGGTCGAAGCTGTTGCTATCAGTCTAGCGGAAACTAACCGCCACGCGCCGGCCTCTGGTACACCCCGGCCTACTGTTTCCGGATCACCTTGTGGGCTGCGGCCTGCGCCAACGGGCGGACGACAATCTCATCGAGGTTCACATGGTGGGGCACCGTCACCGCATAGGCGACGATGCCAGCGACGTCCTCGCTGGTGAGGGGCTTTTCGACGCCGTCGTACACCTTCGACGCGGCATCTGCGCTGCCCAGCCGGTTCAACGAGAACTCCTCGGTGTGCACCATGCCGGGCAGCACCTCGACGACGCGGACGCCATGCTCTGCTTCCTCGAGCCGGAGCGCCTGGGTCATGGCACGCTGCGCAGCCTTCGCCGCGTTGTACCCGGCGCCACCCTCATAGGAGACCATGCCGGCGGTGGAGGTGAGGTTCAGGACGGTGCCACCCTCGGCCTGGTCCCGGAGCATGGGCAGGAAAGCCCTGGTCATTTTCATGGTGCCGACCACATTCGCCTGATACATCCAGTCCCAGTCGGCGGTCTTCGCCTCGACCATCCGGTCCGCGCCGCGCGCTCCCCCGGCAATGTTGATCAGGGAGTCGGCGCCCCCGGCGTCGGCGACGACGGCGAGCAGCCGCTCGACGTCGTCGTCCTCGGTGATATCGGTGGGCACAGCGATGGCCCCGGTCTCGGCCGCCAGCTCCTCAAGGCGGTCGGCTCGACGGGCGACGGCGAAGACCCGCCAGCCCTGGGCGGCGAGGAGGCGGACCGTAGCCTGCCCAATCCCGGTGCTCGCTCCGGTGACAACTGCTGCTCGCTGGGTTGGCGTCATCTGGGTGGAAGTCATGGATCCAACTTATCGTGAAACACTTGACCCATGGCTGAACACACTCCGGGCACAGACACGCCCGCAACAGTAAATGTCCCTGACAAACCGGTTCTTGAGGGTCTTGAGTCCCGGCTCGCCGCGCAGTGGCGGGCGGAAGGCACCTACACCTTTGATCCCGAGACCTCCCGGGCGGAGGTGTACTCGATTGACACTCCCCCGCCCACGGCATCGGGTTCGCTGCACGTGGGCCACATGTTCTCCTACACGCAGACCGACGTCGTCGCCCGGTACCAGCGGATGCGCGGCAAGAACGTGTTCTATCCGATGGGGTGGGATGACAACGGCCTGCCGACCGAGCGCCGGGTCCAGAACTACTACGGGGTGCGCTGCGATCCGTCGGTCGCCTACGACGCCAGCTATACGCCTCCCGCCGAGCCACCCAAAAATCAGCGCGACTTCGACGCCGTGTCCCGCCGGAACTTCATCGAGCTCTGCGAGGAGCTCGCGGTCCAGGATGAGCTGGTCTTCGAGAACCTGTTCAGCACCCTCGGCCTCTCCGTGGACTGGAACCTGACCTACCGCACCATCGATGACACCTCGCGGGCCGTCAGCCAGCGTGCGTTCCTGGACAACCTCGCCGCTGGCGACGCCTACCTCGCGGAGGCTCCCACCCTGTGGGACGTCACCTTCCGCACCGCGGTGGCCCAGGCGGAACTCGAAGATCGGGAGCAGGCGGGCGCCTACCATCGGATCGCGTTCCACACCCCCGGCGGGGAAAAGATCTTCATTGAGTCGACCCGCCCCGAGTTGTTACCCGCCTGCGTGGCGTTGGTGGCCAATCCCGACGACGACCGGTACGAACACCTGTTCGGCACCACTGTCACATCGCCGCTGTTCGACGTCGAAGTGGAGATCAAGGCGCACGCACTGGCGAAGCCCGACAAGGGCACCGGCATTGCGATGATCTGCACGTTCGGTGACCTCACCGACGTCATCTGGTGGCGCGAACTGCAGCTGCCAACCCGCGCCATCGTGGGCCGCGACGGCCGGATCCGGTCGGAGACCCCCGAATGGATCAACACTGCCAAAGCGCAGGAAAACTACTCGGCGATTGCTGGGAAGACCGTGTTCAGCGCCAAAGAGGGCGTCGTTGCCCTGCTGCGTGCCAGCGGCGAGCTGGAGGGCGAGCCAAAAAAGGTGATCCACCCGGTCAACTTCTACGAGAAGGGCGACAAGCCGCTCGAGGTGGTGACCAGCCGCCAATGGTACCTTCGCAACGGTGGACGTGACGAGGCCAAGCGGGAGAAACTGATCCAGCGGGGCCGGGAAATCGAGTTCCACCCAGGGTTCATGCGCTCACGCTACGAGAACTGGATCGAAGGACTCAACGGCGACTGGCTGGTCTCCCGCCAGCGCTTCTTCGGTGTGCCGATCCCAGTCTGGTACCACCTCGACGCCGACGGCGAACCCGAGTACGAGACCCCAATCGTTCCCACCCACGATGCACTTCCCGTGGACCCGGCGGCCGAGCCAGCACCGGGGTTCGAGGAGAGCTCACGCAACCAGCCGGGCGGTTTCGTCGGCGAAAACGACGTCCTGGATACCTGGGCCACCTCATCCCTGACCCCCCAGATCGTGGGCGGTTGGCCGAAGAACCCCGATCTGTTTGCCAAGGTTTTTCCGTTCGATCTCCGCCCACAGGGTCACGACATCATCAGGACCTGGCTGTTTTCGAGCGCCGTCCGTGCCGACGCGCTGCAGGATTCGGCACCGTGGCGCCATGCCGCGTTGTCGGGCTGGATCCTTGACCCGGACCGCAAGAAGATGTCCAAGTCCAAGGGCAACGTGGTGGTCCCTACCGACGTGCTCGAGGAGTTCGGGGCCGACGCCGTCAGGTACTGGGCCGCCTCGGCGAAGCTGGGCGCGGATACCGCGTACGAAATTGCCCAGATGAAGATCGGGCGCCGGCTGGCCATCAAGCTGCTCAATGCGTCCAAGTTCGTGCTGAACCTGGGTGCCACCGAGCACACGGTCCTCACCGATGACACGTCGGTGGTCACCAATCAGCTGGACCTCTCCCTACTGGCCCAGCTGGCGCAGGTCATCGACGCGTCGACTGCCGCGTTTGAGAAGTACGACTACGCCAAGGCTCTGCAGCTCAGCGAGTCGTTCTTCTGGTCCTTCACCGACGACTATGTCGAGCTCATCAAGGATCGCGCCTACGGTGCGGCGGGCGAGGCCGAGCAGGCCTCAGTACTCGCTACTCTGGCGACCACACTTGACGCCCTACTGCGGATGTTTGCGCCGTTCCTGCCGTTCGCCACCGAGGAAGTGTGGAGCTGGTGGCGCAGCGGATCGGTGCACCGGACCGAATGGCCCACCGCCGGTCATCTTACCGACACCATCCGCACGGCCGACACCGGCGTTCTCGGCACCGTGGCTCTCGCACTCGGCGGCATCCGCCGGTCTAAATCCGAAGCCAAGGTCAAGCAGCGCACCGAGGTGCTCAGCGCCGTCGTCAACGGATCGGCGGCTCAGCTGCGCCAGCTCAACGCCGGGCTGAATGATCTCCTCGCCGCAGGCAACGTGCGTGAGCTACGTCTGGCGGAGGCCGAAGGCGAACTGTCAGTCTTCGAGGTGGAACTGGCACCCGTCGAGGCCGTATAGCCCGGCCCGCCCCGGATTAGACGCGAGAGGCCCCGCAGACCGATCCGGTTTGCGGGGCCCCGATGCGTGCTCGCCTAATTGCACCGGTCTCCGGTGATGCTCAGCTAACCTGCCGAGGCTTCGCTGCGGGTAGAAGCGGACCAGCTGGAACGTGTGCGGAAGGCTCACAATCGGGAGACCGTGAAAAACTATTTTGGTCCGGCGGGACCTTGGTGGCCGTCGTCGTCAGTGATCGTCCCGGTCACCCGGCAGCGGAAAAGACCGATAGCACCGGTCTCCGGATCTTCGGAGGCAAACGCCATCTAAACTTGGTGACCGTTAGCAGCTCGGGGCGGGACGCCGTCTACGCATTGACCGAAGATCATGGCGCGCACCATCGATGACGCGATCGCTCACACGGTCGAAGCGTCACCGACACTAGGTCATAGCCACTAACGCAGTGGGCAGCACCCCGCTAAGGAATACCGGAGAGCAGCCAGCGCGCACCATCCATGAGCACGGACACGGGCTACCCGGATCAGGCTTGGTCGGGTGCCAAGCGGACGGGGGCCCCAGTGCCGAGTACCGCCTCGGCGAGCTCCTCGGGTAGTGCACTGGACCGCCCTTGTGGGCTCCAGCCCTCAACCCAGGCGCCCAGGGCTTGAAGATGCCCAGGGCTTTCGAGCCCGCCCAACCAGACCGACGGGCCCGTTCGACTACTCTTCGAAGCACGGATGGCGACGGCCGCGACGGCACCATTCGCACATTGTTGTAGACAGGATGCAGAAATCAGCACGCCGCCGGATGACCGCGCGACGGCCGCGGCGAGCCCGCCGTCGTCGTTGGCTTTGATGAGCGCAGCGCACCGGTGACCCACGCAGAGCGCCACGACGATGCCAGCTGTACCCCTAGCACTACTTCCCATCACGTCAGCCTTGGCGTGCCTTCAGCCGCGGGTTCTTCTTGTTGATGACGAACGTTCTGCCCCGGCGGCGGACGATCTGAGCCCCCGGGACTTTTTTCAAAGCGCGGAGGGAATTGCGTACTTTCATGGTTCTCCTTCAGTGGACTAACTCTGTGGTCTATCGGCTGGTTTTGTTCGGTGCGTAGATATGGGGGGACCGCAGCTCCTCGTCCGTGACTGCACAGGCTGCCAATAGGCTAGTCACCTCGCACCCGTTGATGTCATCGCCGGTGAGGGCTAGGTGTGTGCCACGGCGCCATTCACCCCGCGGATCGCTGGCCCATGGTCCGCCGTTGCTGAGAGCTATGCGTGGTCCCACGCCGAACACCGCAACTTCGGTGTCCAACAAACCGGCAATCCAGACGCTGCCTCGGACAAAGCAGCAGCCCTCGGAGATGGTACCCAACGCTGACCGAAAGCGATCCGGATGCAGAAGCAGGTCAGTGCGGTATTCGAAGGTGTGGAACGGCCCGGACGGGCTCGGCGTCACTGTGACGGCTCCGGGAAGGCTTCGGACACGTGCCGCGGCATCATCGTGCACACCAAGGTCGGCCGCGGAAGCCCCGAACGCGGGCAGCATCAGCAGATGCGGGGCCAGTTGACCGACAAGCTGGACACCTCTGAGCGCCGATTCTTGATCCGATGGCAACAGATCGCTGGTGGTGGTGAGCGCCGTGTCAGCAAAGAGCAACTCCCCCATCAGGAATTCTCCAGGAGCCCTGGCGTCCTCCGGGACAGCCGTGTACCCGGATTCAAACAACGTGTGATGGTCCCACAGTTGGTTCTCCACGTCCTCAGGCTGTGCGGCTAGCGCCACTGAATCCACAGTGAAATCCCCTGGGGCGATTGCATGAATCCCATCAATTGCGTTCTCGGCTGTGGTCCCCGGCGGCAACCCGACTATCGCCCGAGAAGCACCGGCAGCGGCGAGACGTACCAAAACGGGGACCAAATCGAACCGAACCGTGCAGCTTAGGCAACCGTGCTCAAGGACAGTCGACTCTCGTTCCACCGATTGGCCGCCCCGGTGGATGCGACGGGTCACCACTCCATCATCGAGCAGATCCTGCAGAACCACTGGAACTTCTGGAGACAGCTCGGCCAACTCAGATGCAGCGCTATTGCGGCTCAGGGCGTCAAGCGACGTGATGATGATCAGGTGCATTCCACAAGGATATGAGAATCGTTCTCAAATAGGAAGTTGAGGATTATCTTGGCTATCGCCAGTCGGACGTCGCAACGGACTACTCACCGCAGACGAGGGAGCATCGTGCGATGTCATGTGCCTGCATCCTAATCCCCATCTTTGGCAGAGCAGTTCCCAGCCCGCGCCCTTCCTGACCCGCTCCCATGTCATTACTTACCTCGTCGATGTCCTCTTTCCAGCGGCGGTCGTCCCCGATGGACGCAGCCAGCCAAAGGGACAGCCACGTAGCAGGCAACGATGACACCATCAAATTGAGGGGCGGCGGATACCCGGTCGAAACGCGGTTTCCCGTCCGCCGAGCCTGGATTTCACGACGATCCAACGAAACTGACGGAACCAACTTAGACTTGGCTAATGAATAGTCGGGATGCCAATCCTGGATCCGGGGCCGAAGGCGCCTCTGGAGCAGAGGTAATGTCGCGCGGTGTATCAGCCGGCTTAATTCTGGGTGGGCGGTACAGGCTCGGCACTCCCATTGGTCAGGGCGGGATGGCATCGGTGTACCGGGCTCATGACGAGGTGCTTCACAGGGAGGTAGCCGTCAAGCTCTTCCGTGCGGGCGCAACCGAAGCCGACGAGATCGACCGACAGCAGGGCGAGGCAAGAGTCCTGGCCGGGCTAAGCCACCACAACCTGGTCACGGTCTTTGATATCGGCACAGAGACCGCAATGCTCCACCCACAAACCTACCTGGTCATGGAATTGGTTCACGGCGAGGACCTTCACCGTGCCAAATACAATGCTTCACTCACGGCTGATGAGACCGCTGCCATGGGCGCCGGAGTGGCAGACGCCCTGGCATACATTCACGGCCGCGACATAGTGCACCGGGATGTGAAGCCAGCCAACATCCTCCTCGGTAGGCGCGGGGATGCGCAGCGGGCGCGGAACCCCAAACTCACGGACTTCGGTATTGCCCGGCTGGTGGACAGCGCACGGCTGACTGCCACGGGACAATCCGTCGGCACTGCTGCCTATTTGAGCCCTGAACAGGCTGAGGGACATTCCGTAACTCCGGCCAGCGACATCTACTCTCTGGGGCTGGTACTTCTGGAGTGCCTGACGGGGGACACCGCCTTCCCGGGGCCCGCGGCAGCATCCGCGGCGGCACGGTTGTATCGCGGCCCGCAGATTCCCGCGGCGCTGGGCAACGGGTGGACCTCTCTGCTTCATGCCATGACCGCCCGGGATCCTCTGGACCGCCCCAGCGCAGCCCATATAGCGTCAGCGCTACGTTCCGTCCCCGGTTCCGGCTCTCCGCAAGCGATAGATAATGTCGATCCTAAGACACCAGATCCAGAGACCATTTCAACGATGGGGGGAACTTCTGCCCTCCGACAAGGTTTCGCGTTGCAGGATGGCCAGTCGACTTCAGCCATACCCGCCGCCAATCGGACAGGTAAATTACCTTCGCATTCGCTCATCACCGGACAAAACAACGACCCGGCGCAGCCGGGCAGGACGCAGGGCCTGCCAAGGCAGCGCCGCAAACCGAGGGCCGCCCAATGGGCTCTGATCGCTCTCATCCTGACAGTGGCGCTGCTGGTTATGGCTCTCATGGTTGTGCCTAATTTGAACATAGGATCAGGGCCCACACCGGTTCCCGTTGACTATCCGGCAACCCCTGGAGAACTCGGGGATCTGCTGCAGGAGCTACAGGACAGTGTGGCGCCCTAATGAAAATTACTCGATTCCGAAGTCGCACCTTGGCTGTGGCTATCTGCGTGGCTTTGGTCAGTGGCTGCAGTGCTTCAGAGGGTTATAGCCCAGAGGTCGCCCGACAGCTCCAATCTGAGGTGCTCGCCGTCACCCAGCTCTCTGTCGACGAAGACTACGAAGAAGCCCTCAGCGTTGTGGATGATCTGAGCGTCCGTTTGGACATCCACGCGTCTGATGGGTCCGTTCCAACCGACCGGCGGCAACGCATCGAGGACGCCCTCACCGCCCTCCGCACCTACCTCGAAGCTCGGGCTGGCGACCAATCTGATCCAACCCAACCTGCACCAAAACCGCAGACACCACCGCCGTCACCGAAGGAATCCGCGCCTGCACCTCGAGAACTAATTCCTTCATTCCCTGCTACCCCTGCCCCACAGGGTCCGGCTCCGGGTCCGGGTCCGGGTGCACCAGCGCCACAGCCGCCCGTTGAACCGCTGCCAAACGAACCACAGCCGCCGTCACAGCAGCCCATTGAGCCACCGGCGAGTGAACCACCGCCGCTTGAGCCGCCAGGGACCGAACCACCGGCGCTTGAACCACCGCCGCTCCCGCTGCCGCCCACTGAACCACCGCCGCTCCCGCCGCCGCCCACTGAACCACCGCCGCTCCCGCCGCCGCCCACTGAACCACCGCCGCTCCCGCCGCCCATAGAACCACCGCCGCTCCCGCCGCCCATAGAACCACCGCCGCTCCCGCCGCCGCCCATTGAACCTCCGCCGCTCCCTGGTCCTTGAGTTAACCGTGGGTGCAATAAACGGTTCCAGGCAGGTCATCCGAAGGTTGATGTGAGCGACGCGTGAGGCAGCGTGATCCACATATCCTGGTAGAAATCTTCGTCACGCCAGCCTGGTAACTAGCCCCGTTACCCGAAAGACCCGGGGCTTGACAAACTTCCATCCCCCGCCGCGCGGATCAGTCCCGCTCTTGTGAAGGCCTGATTCGGGTGGTGGGGGAAGAACGCCAGGAGTTCATATTGGCGCACAGTGACGGTCACCGCGGCGACGTCACCTTGTATAGTCCGGATGGCCGGGTCCAGTAGAAATTGTCCGCATCTGACCGCCGGTTCCGGTCGTACTGCGCGACGCAGTACGGAACCTACCCGTAACCGCCTGCATGCCTCAGCACCGTCGAGCCCCGAAACCGTGCGATCCAGGATGACCAGGTTAGGCCACCGTTCCTCAACAAACGACGCGCAGCAAGTCCATCCGCGGTGACCGAAAGTCGCCGCGGTGGTGCCACCCCGTCACCATAGCGAGCGAAGACCCTTACTGGCGTCACAGGACTGTAAGGTCCGCCACTGGATAGCGGGCCTAGATTTGATGCATCCCCCCAATCAAGGAGCTGAATCCCATGTCTAACCAACCCAGCCACAGCATTACAGCGGGACCCATGAGCGTCCCGATGCGCGCTTCGCGGCGGAAGCGCTCGAACACCCGAAAGAATCTGGGCATCATCGCTCTCGGTGCAGCAATGGCGTTGGTTCCGGCTGGCTCGCCCGCGGTCGCCGGAGGCGCTGAGCTTTTCCTGGACAGCGCCATCGCGGTGGACAGCGCCAACGGCACCGTCACGCTACCGCTCCTTGAAGGCCGCCACGACGGGGCAGTCGTCTGGTACGTCGCCACCGAATCATCCGACAAGAGGGACGCGGAACGCCGCGGAATCAACCATGCCGGGTCGCTCGTCAACACCTTGGGCACCAAGGCTGTACAGCATGCGCCGCGGGTGAACGGGCTACTCCACTTCACGGGCACTGTGGACTTCAGCCCGACCCGAATTGCAGTGCCCGGACCGGATGCCTTCCCACCGGCCACAGTTCAGGCCGGAGCGGTGGGAGATGCCGACTACAGCCCGCTTGTGACTCCCGACGGACGCACGGTGCTGAACGCTACACAGGTAGCTAACGCTTCAGGAATCCATGATGCCATCGCGCCTAACGGGCTTGACATCGCGAAACGCCGAGTCACGCTCAAGACCCTGAACGGTTTCTACGAAGGCAACAGGGTGCAATACCTTCACCAGGACGCGTCAATTGAACTTGTTGCGGCGCTCGAAGGATCCACGTGGGCACCTAACCTCGACTTCGCGCCGGGGTTGGCCACCTTCGACCGCGATACATCCGCTCGCGCTGCGATCATCCCCATCGTGAACGGCCCCCGAGGGGCCGGGAACCCTCAGCGCCAAGGACTTCAATCGGCTGTCGCCGGTGAGGGTGATCCGTTGAACATTACCCAGGTAGTGCCTGGCGATAACGACTACACCCCCATCTGGGATGTAACGCCCGCCCTATGGACGCAACAAGCCATTGAGGACGGTCAACGGATACGGCTGAAGGATCATGACGAGGTTGCGAATCTCTTTCAGGCAGGCCTTCTGACAAGCGCCGGAGCAGGACCGGCCAACAAATCGTTGAACGGTCTCCGGGCCCTGCCAGGGATCTCCAACTGTCCGGTGGTGATCGAACTCGACTGAGGACCCACAGGGCGTTTCCCCCACCCGGGAAACGCTCCGTGAGGGGGGGCTCGACCACTAAAGAGATCACGGTTGCTACACAAATCCCTGCGGTCCGTGTCCCGAGGCTGTTGCTTTGTTGGGCACTGTTAGTCGAAGACTGGGTCCTCGGTGCGTGAGCGCTTCAGTTCGAAGAATTCAGGGAACTCGGCGAGCATCACCGCGCCGTCGAAGACGCGACCAGCGGCCTCGCCGCGGGGAATACGGGTCAGCACTGGCCCGAAGAACGCCGTGCCGTTGAATGCGACAACTGGGGTTCCAACCTCGTCCCCGACCCGGTCGATTCCGTCCTGATGGGACGCGCGAAGCTGCGAGTCGTATTCGTCGCTCGTCGCGTAGGCGGCCAGCTCGGCGGGAAGACCGACCTCTTCAAGGGATTCGCTGATGACTGCAGCGAAGTCCTCATTCTTGCCTTGGTGGATCCGGGTGCCCAAGGCGTCGTACAGCCTTTTGATGTTGTCGTTGCCGTGGAGTTCAGCGGCAGCGATGATGACGCGCACCGGCCCGTAGGCCCGCTTCATCAACCCTTGGTATTCCTCAGGGAGATCCCGGCCGGCGTTAAGGACGGCGAGGCTCATGACATGCCAGTCGACCGTGATGCTGCGGACCTTTTCCACTTCTTCGATCCACCGTGAGGTTACCCAGGCGAAGGGGCACACGGGATCGAACCAAAAATCGGCCTTCTGGACATTGTTTGAGGGAGAAATCGTTTCAGTCATATTCCGTACAACCTGAGCGGGCGCCGGGCTATTCCGCCCTGTCGGGTGGAGGATACCGGTCAGGCTGACTTGTTCCGGCGTTTCGCGACGACGTCGTGCGAGATCAACGTGGGCTCCGCCTTTTTGCCGACCACTGCCTCAGTGATGACCACCGTGGCGATGTCGTCCCGGCTTGGCAGGTCGAACATCACCGGCTGGAGGACTTCCTCCATGATGGCCCGCAGACCTCGGGCCCCGGTACCACGTTCAAGGGCCTGATCGGCGATCGCCTCAAGTGCCTTCGGCTCGAAGGTCAGTTCGACGCCGTCGAGCATGAACATCTTCTGGAACTGCTTGATAAGGGCGTTCTTGGGTTCGGTCAGAATCTGCATCAGCGATTTCTGGTCCAGGCTGGTCACCGTGGTGATCACCGGCAACCTGCCGATGAACTCGGGGATCAACCCGAACTTAAGCAGATCCTCGGGCATCACATCGCCGTAGCTGACCTCCTCGCTCTTCAATGAACTCAGCGGAGCGCCGAAACCGATTCCCTTGCGGCCCGCCCGGGAGCCGATGATCTCTTCCAGCCCCGCAAAGGCGCCGGCGACGATGAACAACACGTTAGTGGTGTCAATCTGGATGAATTCCTGATGCGGGTGTTTGCGACCACCCTGGGGTGGCACAGAGGCGACTGTACCCTCAAGGATCTTCAGCAGGGCCTGTTGAACGCCCTCGCCCGACACGTCCCGGGTGATTGACGGGTTCTCACTCTTGCGCGAGATCTTGTCGATTTCGTCGATGTAGATGATGCCCTGCTCAGCCTTCTTGACGTCATAGTCAGCGGCCTGGATGAGCTTCAAAAGGATGTTCTCGACATCTTCGCCGACATATCCGGCTTCGGTGAGCGCGGTTGCGTCGGCTACCGCGAAGGGGACGTTCAAGCGGCGGGCAAGTGTCTGCGCGAGGTAGGTCTTACCGCAACCGGTAGGACCGATCAGAAGAATGTTCGACTTGGCGATCTCGACGTCTTCGGTGGGCACCGCGTCGGCAAGATTTCCGGTGGTGCGGGGGGCGTGTCCGGACTGGATCCGCTTGTAATGGTTGTAGACGGCGACGGCGAGGGACCGCTTGGCGGGTTCCTGACCGATGACGTATTCCTGTAGAAAGTCGAAGATCTCGCGGGGCTTTGGTAGCTCGAAGGTCCCGAGGTCAGCGACCTCGGACAGCTCTTCCTCGATGATCTCGTTGCAGAGGTCGATGCATTCATCGCAGATGTAGACGCCAGGTCCGGCAATAAGTTTCCGGACCTGCTTCTGGCTTTTCCCACAGAAAGAGCACTTCAGCAGGTCTGTGCTCTCACCAATGCGAGCCATGTGTCAGTCCCCTTACGTGGATCTGTTGTGTAGACAGCGGAGTCCCCGGGCAAGCGGGATCCCGCCGCTTACCCCACTCTAGGACAATCGGGGCTGCTAATCAGCATCACAAGGCCCGTGGTGCTGATTGTGTCGCACCACGGGCCCGGTCCTCGGCGAGAGGATACTAGGGCTTGTTGATCTTCGGAGGCGTCATCTTGCGGGAGGTCAGGACCTCGTCCACCAGCCCGTACGCTTTGGCATCAGCGGCGGTGAGAATCTTGTCACGCTCGATGTCGATGTTGACCTGCTCGGAACTCTTCCCGCTGTGTAGCGCCAGCGTGTCTTCCAACCAGGTGCGCATCCGCATGACCTCGTTTGCCTGGATCTCAAGATCCGATGCCTGTCCGCCCTGGCCACCCCCGAGTGCCGGCTGATGGATCAGGACGCGGGCATTGGGAAGTGCGAGCCGCTTGCCGGGGGCGCCGGCCGCCAGCAGCACTGCTGCCGCACTCGCTGCCTGTCCCAGGCAGACCGTCTGGATTTCAGGGCGGATGAACTGCATCGTGTCGTAAATGGCCGTCATGGCCGTGAACGATCCGCCCGGCGAGTTGATGTAGAGCGTGATGTCGCGTTCCGGATCGGTCGACTCGAGGACCAGCAGCTGGGCCATGACATCGTCAGCGGATGCGTCGTCGACCTGGACGCCGAGGAAGATAATGCGATCCTCGAAGAGCTTGGTGTAGGGGTCCTGGCGCTTGAACCCGTAGGGGGTACGCTCTTCAAACTGGGGAAGGACGTAGCGGTTGGACGGCATCTGGGGTGCGGTGCCGCCTGCTGCGGCTCCAAAATTGTGGTTCATGGTGTCTCCTGGGTGGTCTCTGCTGAGGTGGGTAGGGGCGCAGGCCGCGATGGTTAGTCGCGCTGCGTGCCGCCGCCGCCCGATACCGAGTTGGCATGCGCAGCGATCTTGTCGAAGAAGCCGTATTCGAGGCCTTCCTGAGCAGTGAACCACTTGTCGCGGTCGTTGTCCTTCAGGATTTTCTCGACCGTCTGCCCGGTCTGCTCAGCGGTGAGCTCAGCCATCACCCGCTTCATGTGAAGGATCAGTTCTGCCTGGATCCTGATGTCGGAGGCGGTGCCGCCGATACCGCCGGAGGGCTGGTGCATCAGGACACGGGCGTGTGGGGTGGCGTAGCGCTTGCCTTTGGTGCCCGAGGACAGGAGGAACTGACCCATCGACGCGGCTAACCCGGTGGCGACGGTGACGACGTCGTTGGGGATGAACTGCATGGTGTCGTAGATCGCCATCCCCGCGGTAACGGATCCGCCGGGTGAGTTGATGTAAAGGAAGATGTCCTTATCAGGATCCTCGGCCGACAACAACAACAGCTGGGAGCAAATGGCGTTGGCGTTGTCGTCCCTGACCTCGGAGCCGAGCCAGATAATGCGCTCCTTCAGGAGCCGGTTATAGATGTAGTCATCGCGGCCTGCTGGGTCTACGGTCGCCATGGTCGGGGTGGTGGGTTCGATTGCCATTGGAAGTTAGCCTCTCACTCTGGTTGGTCTGCCGGGTGCCGGCAGCCGACCGTTTATCTCTCATTGGACAGTAACTTGTTTGAGGGTTCGTTTGATCCCGCTGCGGAGGCTGTTCGCTGACGGCGCACCAGCGCGGGCGCCCGGCAACTTAACGGCTAAGGGCCGCCCTCCCTGCGGGAAGACGGCCCTCGATCGTGAAGTGTGAGACTACGCCTTGCTGGACTCTTCGTCAGCTGCGGGCGTGGCCTTTGCAGGCTTCTTGGTGGCTGCTTTCTTGGCGGCGGGTGCTTCGGCCGCAGCGGTCTTCGCCGCAGGCTTCTTCCCGGCTGCAGGCTTCTTCCCGGCTTCTGGCTTCTTCCCGGCAACCGTCTTCTTCTCGGCGGCAGGCTTCTTCTCGGCTGCTGCCGTGGCCTTCGCCGGCTTTTTTGCGGGAGCCGAATCGTCGGCAGGAGCGTCGTCGGCTTCGTCGCCGGCACGAACGAAGTCGCTCAGGTCGACAACCGCACCGGAGCTGTCCTTCACCACGGCGAGTTCCAGCACCTTGGCGAGTGCCTTGCGACGACGGACTTCTCCGACGATCATCGGAACCTGGCCGCTCTGATCGAGCATCTGGGCGAACTGGTTTGGCTCCATGCCGTACTGACCCGCGGTCGAGACGATGTAGTCGATCAGCTCAGGCTGGCTGACACCGATTTCTTCCTTCTCGGCGATCGCGTCAAGGATCATTTCGTTGCGGAACGCCTGCTCGGTGTTCTCGCGGATTTCGGCGCGGTGCTCTTCGGTGTCGTGGCCCTCAGCGTTGGCGTGGGCGCTTTCACCGGTGAAGTGCTGCTCCAGCTGGTCATCGATGAACGCTGCCGGAACCGGCACTTCGATGAGCTCGATCAGCTTTTCGAGAACCAGATCGCGGGCTTCGACGCCCTGCTCCTCAATCTTCTCATCGGCTGCACGTTTGGTGAGGTCGGCCCGCAGCTCAGCAATGGTGTCGAATTCGCTGGCAAGCTGGGCGAAGTCGTCGTTCGCTTCAGGCAGTTCGCGTTCCTTGACTGCCGATACCTCAACCTTGATCTGGGCATCGCTGCCGGCGTTGTCGCCGCGGGCCAAGGTGGTTTCAAAGATTGCGTCCTCGTCAGCGCTCAGACCTGTGACTGCTTCATCCATGCCTTCGAGCATGGTGCCGGAGCCAACCTGGTACGAAACGTCCTGGGCTGCGTCAACCTGCTCGCCGTCGACGGTTGCGACCAGGCTCAGGGTAAGGAAGTCTCCGTCAGCGGCGGGACGATCAACGGCGGTCAAGGTTCCGAACCGGCCGCGCAGCTCATCGAGCGCCTTGTCGACGTCGACGTCGGACGCCTCGGCGGCTTCGACAATTACCTCGAGGCCTGAATATTCGGGGAGGGTGATATCTGGGCGAACGTCCAGCTCGACAGTGAACAGGAGCTGTCCATCCTTGGCTGCGGGGTCTGGCACCTCAGTGATCTCTACCTCGGGGCGGGTCAGGGGCCGGATGCCGCTTTCCTGGACGGCGCTCTGGTAGAAGTCATTCAAGCCGTCGTTGATGGCAGTCTCGATGACGTAGCCGCGACCTACACGCTGATCAATCAGCTGGTTGGGGACACGTCCTTTGCGGAAGCCCGGTACCTGGACCTGGGCGGAGATGGTCTTGTAAGCCGCATCAATGTTGGGCTTGAGCTCCTCGAACGGGATCTCCACATTTAGCTTCACTCGCGTGGGAGTGAGGTTTTCGACAGCGCTCTTCACGGCGTAGTACTCCTGAATGATTGAAGATGATGACCACACGGCGTCCGTGGATCTACCGGATAGGTATCCGCGGCGATAATGCAGAGTCGGGGTGACAGGAGTTGAACCTGCGACTTCCTGCTCCCAAAGCAGGCGCTCTACCAAGCTGAGCTACACCCCGTGAGTGCAGCCATTAGTCTACGTAAATTTTGCTCCAGTTGCACATTTGGCTAAACGGCACTGCCTGTGATGTAGTTATAGGCGTTCCGACGCTCTGGGCAACTCCTGTAGTCACTAATATGCTCAGGTTCTCGGGGATGTAGCTTAGTGGTAAAGCCTCAGTTTTCCAAACTGATGATGCGGGTTCGATTCCCGTCATCCCCTCGCATCGGCCAAAGAAAAGCACCCCGCCCTTCGGCGCCGGGTGCTTTTTTGTCAAAGGCCGTCAGGGAGCCTGGCATGCGGGACACCAGTACAGCTTTCGGGTAGCTAGCTCGGTAACCGCCACTGACGTGCCGCACCGACGGCAGGGCAACCCCGCCCGGCCGTAGACATAGTGGGCGTCCTCGCGCTTGACACGGGACGACGACGAGGAACGGTCCGCTGCCGCCGTGGTGATGATCCGTCCGGCATGCACCCCGCCCCTCATGATCTGGACGATGTCCTCCCATAGAACCGTTGCTTCCTGAGTGCTGATGGATTTTCCCGGGCGCCACGGGTCCAATCGTTGCCTGAATAGCGCTTCAGCCCGATAGATGTTCCCGACCCCTGCAATCACGGCCTGGTTCATCAGCAGCAGGCCTACCGGGCTGGCGCTCTTGCGCAGGCCGGACGCGAACTCAGTGACGTCGTCGTGGGCTGGAACGCTGCCACCGGCACTGCCCCTGCCGCGACCCGCGGCGGCGCTGTTCTGGCCGCCGAGGGGGTCAGGGCCGAGCCGTGCGACGACGGCATCCCGCTCGGGCTCGGTGATCACCTCACATGCTGTCGGGCCGCGCAGATCGGCCCAGCCGAAATCACTGACGAGGCGCAGGCGGACCGCTCCAACCGGGGCTGGCGGCCCGCTGTAGTCGGCGTCCGGGGCGCCCGCCAGTTCCTGTTCCCCTACCTTGCGGGGCGCTCCGATGCTTGAGGCGCCCATGCAGGACGTGTCGCCGCCGAAGCTCCATGCCCCGTACAGCCCCAGATGCACCCGCAGGAAGATGGGCGGGGTTGGACTTTCGTCGGGGGCATCAGCGAACTCGACGAATAACTGTTTCCCGTGGGCTGTGGCGCGAGTCAGTACGCGCCCATCGAGTCCGGCTGCGCCCGCGGCAAACCGCCCCTGCGGGCTCGACGCAGCCACGCGGTGTCCGCCGAAAACGGACGACAGCTGCAACGCCAACCGGTGAATCGAATGGCCTTCAGGCATCAGGGTTGCCGGTCGACGCTGCCGGTGGTCTCATAGGCGGCGATCTGGCCGATCCGGCGGATGTGACGGTCGGCCTCGCTGAACGGCTCCGCGAGGAACGCCTCGACAATCAGTGTTGCCTCGTCCACCGAGTGTTGCCGTCCGCCCACGGCCACCACATTGGCGTCGTTGTGCTGACGTGCCAGCTTCGCGGTGTCCAGGCTCCAGGCCAGGGCCGCACGGATTCCCCGCACCTTGTTGGCCGCCATCTGCTCGCCGTTGCCTGATCCGCCCAGCACAATGCCCAGCGCGTCGCGGCCTGCCTGCTGGTCGATGACTACCGCCCGGGCTGCGTTGATGCAGAATCCCGGGTAGTCGTCCTCGGCGTCGTAAGCCTGGGGCCCATGATCAACAACCTCGTGACCAGAGCGGCGCAGGTGCTCGATCAGGTGGGCACTGAGCTCCATGCCAGCGTGGTCAGTGGCGATGTGAACGCGCATGAAATGTCCGTTTCGATGGGGTAGGTGTGCTGTTAAGACTACTTCCTGGCTAAGGGTGCTCGTTTGCCGCGGGTGGTGAAAGAATGGCTGTGCTGCGTAAGCTGCATCACAGACGACGCCCGCCACCCGCAGGGCATCAGCCACCGTTTTCCGAAAGGCATCACCTTGCCAGGCATGAATCTGACGCGCGACGAGGCACGAACCCGCGCCGACATCTTAACAGTCACCTCCTACGAGATCGCTCTGGACCTCACCCGCGGTGACACTACCTTCGGTTCCAGGACAGTAGTTAAGTTCGAGGCCACCGACGGCGCCTCAACGTTCATCGACGCTGTCACGGACAAGGTGTCGCTGGTGACATTGAACGGCGCCGAGCTGGATCCAGCCGAGGTCTCCGACGGGATCCGCATCCAGCTGCCCCGTCTGGCCGCCTCCAATGAGCTGGTCATCGACGCCGACATGCTCTACATGAATACCGGCGAGGGCCTGCACCGCTTCGTTGACCCGGTAGACAACGAGGTCTACCTCTACACCCAGTTCGAGGTCCCGGACTCGCGGCGTGTTTTCGCCGTCTTCGAGCAGCCGGACCTCAAAGCGACCTTCAGCTTCACTGTGACAGCGCCGTCGCACTGGGACATCATCTCCAACTCCCCCACTCCCGCTGCGGTGGACGGAGGCTTGGCCGCCGACGGCGGCGCCACGGCCATCTGGTCCTTCGAACCCACCCCTATGCTGTCCTCCTACGTCACAGCACTGATTGCGGGGCCCTACCAGTCGGTGCGCAGCGAACTCACCAGCTCCGATGGACGGGTCATTCCCCTGGGTGTGTTTGCCCGAAAGTCCCTCATGCAGCACCTCGATGCAGAAAACATTTTTGCTCTGACCCGCCAGGGCTTTGCCTTCTTCGAGGAGCAATTCGGCACTCCCTACCCGTTCGTTAAGTACGACCAGCTCTTTGTCCCCGAGTTCAACGCCGGCGCCATGGAGAACGCCGGCGCTGTGACGTTCCTGGAGAGCTACGTCTTCAGGTCCCGGGTCGCTGATGCGACAGTCGAACGCCGGGCCATAACCATCCTGCACGAGCTGGCCCACATGTGGTTCGGCGACCTGGTGACCATGCGCTGGTGGAACGATCTGTGGCTGAACGAATCGTTCGCCGAGTTCATGTCCACCCTCGCCGCCGCCGAGGCCACCGAGTTCAAGCAGTCGTGGACCACATTCGCCTCACTGGAGAAGGCCTGGGCCTACCGTCAGGATCAGCTTCCCTCCACCCACCCGATCGTCGCAAAAATCAACGATCTGGAAGACGTCCAGGTCAACTTCGACGGCATCACCTACGCCAAGGGTGCCTCGGTACTCAAGCAGTTGGTGGCCTGGGTGGGCCAGGACAAGTTCATGGAAGGCGTCAGGGAATACTTCGGCAAGCACTCCTGGAAGAACACCGAGCTCGTCGATCTTCTCTCCGAGCTGGAGCGGGCCAGCGGTCGCGATCTGAAGGGGTGGTCGGCCTTGTGGCTGGAAACAGCAGGCGTGAACACCCTGCGTCCGCAACTGACGACCGACGACGACGGCGCCATCACCAGTTTCGCCGTGCTCCAGTCGGCGGTGGCAGAGTACCCCACCATCCGCCCGCACCGGCTCGCGATCGGCTTTTACACGCTCGACGCCGACGGGAAACTGCAGCGCACCGACCGGGTGGAGCTCGACGTCGACGGCGAACGCACCGACGTGCCGGAGTTTGTGGGGCGCACCCGCCCCGACCTGGTACTGCTCAACGACGACGACCTGGCCTACGCCAAGATCCGCCTCGACGAGGTGTCGCTCCGCACGGCTACCCACCATCTCAAAGACATCAACGACTCGCTTCCCCGCACCCTGGTGTGGGCCTCCGCCTGGGATGCAGCCCGCGACGGTGAGACCCCCGCACGGAACTATGTGGAGCTGATCCTGCAGAACATCGGCTCGGAATCCGACTCATCAGTCATGCTGGTGCTGCTGCGCCAGCTCGCCGCTACCCTCGCCTTCTACGTAAACCCCACCGACCGGTCAGCCATGACCGTGGCGGCCGCCGACAGCCTCTGGAAACTCGCCCAGAGTGCCGACGCCGGTTCGGATGCCCAGCTGCAGTTCGTCAAGGCATTCGCCGGACATGCCCAGACCGACGCCCATCTCGATTCGATCGAAGCGATCTTCACCGGCTTCGCAGTTCCGGAGGCTCTGGAGATCGACGCCGACCTGCGCTGGGAACTGGTGTCATCGCTGGTCGCTGGTGGCAGGTTTGCGCAGCCGGAGATCGACGCGGAACTGGAACGCGATGCGACGGCAACCGGACAACTCGCAGCTGTCCAGGCAACGGCAGCCATCCCGACGCCTGAGGCGAAGGCAGAGGCCTGGCACACTATTGTTGAGCGCTCAGACATGCCGAACGCAGCCCAGCGGTCAGCAATTGCCGGGTTCATGCGCGTCCATGACCCAGCGGTACTCGCGCCGTTTGTTGACCTGTACTTTGCTGCGGCGCAGGATATCTGGGCCAGCCGGACCCACGAGATCGCCCAGCAGATCATCGTCGGCTTGTATCCGTCCCGGTTGACCACCCAGGACACCCTCGACAAGTCGTCGGCTTTCCTTGCCGCGCTCGACGCGGGAAGTACCTCCCTGCGCCGGCTGATCCTGGAGAGCCAGGACGGAATTGCGCGCGCTCTCAAAGCTCAGGCCGTAGACCGGTAAAACAGGTGGTTTGGGGTGTAGTTTTGAGCCATGAACCTCTCCGAGCATCACTATCGGGTAGACGTCACCTGGACCGGTAATCACGGCGAAGGGACCCGTTCGTACCGCGGCTACGGCCGGGAACACGAGGTGTCTGCCGCGGGTCCGCCGGTGCTGCTGGGCACGGCTGACCCCACGTTTCATGGGGCCAAAGACAGATGGAACCCTGAGCAGTTGCTGCTTGCCGCGTTATCCCAGTGCCACATGCTGGCCTACCTCCATATGGCGGTGAAGCACGGTGTGGTGGTGACTGCCTATGAGGACGCTGCCGTCGGCACCATGCGGTTGAACGCCGACGGTAGCGGTGAGTTCCTCAGTGTTACCCTCAAGCCGCGGGTGACGATCACCGACCAGCTGGCGAAGTACACGGCTCAGGCCATCCACCGGGACGCCGCAGCATCGTGCTTCATTGCGCGGTCAGTGAATTTCCCGGTCAACCATGAGCCGGTCGTGGTGGTCGCCGAGGACGCACAGCAGCACGCCTAGTGCCCCTTGCTGTGCCCCGTCTGGTGCCACTGGGCGAGGAGCCGGGACTCGGCGTCGGGCCTCAGCCCCGACTTTCGCTCGCGGGCGAGCCCACGACGTCGTTCGTCCTGCAGCACCCGGGCAATAGTGTCCTGAACGGGCCGCTGGTGAAGTCCTTCGGCCAGGGCGGCCTTGACCGATCGGGCACCATGGCCCTCATAGCCTTCCGGCAGCCAGTGCGGCAAGGAGTCCGGTCCAGTCCAGTAGCCCACCCCGTGGTCGACCAGCCACCCGGGTTCGACCGACGTGAGCGAGCCGTTGAACCCGACCTGCGCTGCGGTGATGGCGATCAGGTCCCCAAACCTCACTGCCGGCCCGACAGTGTTGAACACTCCGGTCAGCCGCCGGTCTGCGGCCGCGATGAGCCATTCAGCGAGGTCGTCCAGGTCGATGGTCTGGGTAAAAGCGTCTTGGATGGCCGGGACCAGCACCTCGCCTCCGCGCGCCAGCCGGGCCGGCCAGTACCCGAACCGGTCGCTGCCATCTCCCGGGCCACAGATCAAACCCGGACGGGTGATCAGCACCTGCCCTTCCCGGTGCTGCTGGCACAGTTGCTCGCACGCCACCTTCGCCTCGCCGTAGGATTCGCTCGGAGCGGGCCCGTCGTCGTCGTACGCGGTCAACAGCGCCGCTGACTCGTCCCCGCCGGGCACCGTGTTGTCCGCGTAGACGGAGCAACTTGAGACGTACACCCAGTGCCTGGTCCGAGCAGTGAGCGCTTCGAGGGCTTCCCTGACCTGGCGGGGCTGCCACGACACCTCGATCACGGCATCCCAATCCCGATCGACGTCGGCGTACGGGGTGGGGCCGTCCCGGTCAGCCCTCACGAATACAGCCCCGTCCGGCGGGCCCGACCAGGTCCCCCGGGCCAGACAGGTGACCTGGTGCCCCAGGCCAAGAGCCGATTCGGCAATCCGCCGGGAGAGAAATACTGTACCGCCGAGGATCAGGATGCGCATCGGCTCAGCCTACGGCGCTAGCCTAGGAGCAGACACCCTTTCCGCCGCTGGCGGAGAGAAACCCCGTTTGTGAAGGAAATGGTCACGCCCCCATGCAGTCGCCCGCCCAGATTGGTTTAGGAGATCAGCTACTTAATGTCGCCGTCATTCTCGTGGCGGGGCTGGTGCTGTGGCTGGTGGTCCGCTTCGTCATTAACCGGATGGTCCGGCGGGTGCGCAGCGGATCGGATCTATTCAAGAAGCCGCACTTCAAGTGGGCGCAACCGGTGCTTCGCACTCTGGACCACAAGCGGCGGGTCCAGCGCACCGAGACGATCGGGGCGCTCCTGCGCAGTGTCTCAGGGCTCACCATTGCGGTCATCGCCATCATGATGGCCCTGCAGGCGCTGGGAGTGGACATCGGTCCCATCCTCGCCAGCGTGGGAATCGTGGGTATCGCCATCGGTTTCGGGGCCCGCGAAATCATCAGGGACGCGTTTCTCGGATTCTTCATCACCCTTGAGGACCAGTACGGAATTGGCGACACGATCGAGGTGGGCGACACGGTAGGGGTGGTGCAGTCGGTCGGACTACGGATTACCCGCCTGATCGACGACAATGGCGCCATCTGGTACATCCGCAACGGGGACATCATGAAGGTGGGCAACCGTTCGCAGGGAGACTATGTTGCCCCGGCAGTTGTCACCGAACCGACAGGAGACCAACCATGACCACGCCTGGAAACACCGAGGGCATTCCCATCCCCTCCCGCTTCGGGGAGTCGCTCGCCAAACTGACGCCGGTGGGACCGCGTTTCGACCAGCCTGCCTACACCGACAACTTTTATGCGGCGGTCGGCGGCCATCCGGTGTTCGTGAAACTCGTTGATGCCTTCTACGATGGCGTCGCTAACGATGCGCTCTTGCGTCCCATGTACCCGGAAGAGGACCTTGGGCCCGCGAAGGAACGCCTGCTGATGTTCCTTGAACAGTACTGGGGCGGCCCGAAGACCTACGGCGATCAGCGAGGTCATCCCCGCCTGCGGATGCGGCATATGCCGTTCACCGTGTCGCCGCAGGCACGCGACCGCTGGTTGACGCATATGCGTGCTGCCGTCGACTCACTGGGGCTGGCACCCCTCCACGAAGCGACCCTGTGGGACTACCTCGAGCGGGCGGCTCACTCGATGGTCAACTCCGCCTAACGGTTGCTGGTCTCCCGTGCGGGACCTTCTCACAGCAGCGTCGGGGTGCGCGAGAGCACATGGCCGCGTGGGGTGCTGATTCTCGTCCAGCGGCCGTTGGACAGGATTGAGAGCCGTTCACCCTTCGCCAGGAATCCCAGGGCGAAAGCACCAAAAGCTGCACCAGCGGGGACGTCGACAGGCAGATCCTCAATGGTCCTGCCCCAGATGGCCCCCCGGGCGCTGTTCACGATCAGGGCACCAGGATTGTTCGGAACGGTTTGGGCGACTTCTCGGATACCGTTCCTGGCGGCCGCCTCGACCAGGTCCGAGCTCAGATCGCCCCGAGGTTCCCAGCCCGCCCGTGGGGGGAGGACTCCCGCCCAGCTTTCGGTAACTGTGGTTGGCGGGATCTGCAGGACGGCGTCGGTCTCTGCCAGCCGGGCCAGCCGGTCCGATACCGAGGCGAGGGCAACTGTCGTGTCCACGTGCGCCGGAGTGGCCAACGGCATGGTCCGCAGACCCAGCACGGTGGGGGTCGCCTCGCCGAGGATGCGCGGCCGCAGAATGCAAATGTACGCGGCGAGTACGGTCCCCGACGCCTGAAACCGGACTGCGCCGTCGTCGGCTGCCCTGGCCCGGGCAATGAAGGTGCGCAGGTCGGCGACGACTAACGGGTCAGTGAAAACCAGATCGGTGGCTGGCGAGTGGTGTTCCATCGTCAGACGGTCTGTCGACGTCGGAAGGCCACCGGTTCCCCACGCCAGTGCTCAAGGGCTGCCCGTTGGGCGTCGCCTAGTTTCGTGGGCCGGCCGGTGACCCGGTTGACCAGGATCATGGTGGAGACGGCGAGCGCATAACTGATCGATCCATCGGGTTCGGCGATCCGGTAGCCGAGGTCAAAGCTCGAGCCACCGACGCCGGTGACCCAGATGGTGATCTCCAGTGGGCTGGGGCGGTAGTTCAGCGGTGCCGAGTACTCGATCTCGTGCCGCGCGACGAGGGTGAAGTGGTCCGGTCCGATCAGGTCGAGGAGGGTGTCCGCCGGTTCGGCGTCGCCCTGCGCGGTATCCGGGAGCGGCAGGTGGATGAACTGGACGCGCGCATCTTCGAGGTACTGGAGGAATCGCACGTTGTTGACGTGTCCGTAGGAATCTTCGTCGCCGAAGCGTAGCTGAATGGGGAAGCGCTGGATCCGAGGCATGCCCCCATCCTCTCAAAAGGTTCCAGCCGCAGCTAAACGCTGCCGCCGAATGCTGACCGGTGTTGAGGGCCGCGGGCGTGTGCAACTAAGGTCAGAGGTACTCTCGGCGTCGTTACGGCGTCGCTGCTGCCCTGAGCATCGCCGCATCACAAGGAGAACGTATCTATGGCTGTCGAGTCCACCGTCGATCCAACCCAAACGCTGGTCAACCTGCTTGATCTCAGCAGCGCGGATGGAGCGCAGACCGACGAGGAAATCTTCGTGGGCACCTCGGTGCAGCAGTCGGGGCGTCGGATCTTCGGCGGTCAGGTGTTGGCGCAGGCACTGATCGCCGCGATTCGCACCGTCGAGCCCACCCGGGAGGTCCACTCGATGCATGCCTACTTCCTGCGGGCCGGCGACGCACTCGAGCCGATCACCTTCGGGGTGCAGCGGTTGCGTGATGGGCGTTCCTTCTCGGCCCGGCGCGCCCACGCCTACCAGAATGGTGTCCCCATCCTGTCGATGATCGCTTCCTTCCAGCAGCCCGGCGACGGCCTGAGCCATCAGGAGCGGATGCCCGAGGGGATGCCTGACCCGGAGTCCCTACCGAGCACCGCCGACCTGCTGGGTGAGCTGGACCATCCGTTGGCGCGGGCCTGGTCTTTTGACCGGCCGTTCGACATCCGTCATGTGGATGGTGCGCTGTATGTGCAGCACGACGGCGATCGGGTGGCACGCAACGCGGTCTGGATGAAGACGTTTGCCCCGATGCCGGAGGACCAGGGGTTGCATCGGGCTGCGCTTGCCTATGCCAGCGACTACACGCTGCTCGAGTCGATCCTGCGTCAGCATGGACTGAGCTGGGTCACGCCCGGGATGAGCGTGGCGAGCCTGGATCATGCCATGTGGTGGCACCGTCCGGTAAAGGTGGATGAGTGGTTGCTCTATGTGCAGCAGTCCCCCAGCGCCTCGGGCGCACGCGGATTGTCGACCGGCCAGATCTTCAACCGGGCCGGGGCGCTGGTCGCAACAGTGGCCCAGGAGGGCATGGTTCGGGTCCCGTGAGGCCCCCACCCGGATCGAGTCACCACCGATAACCGGAAAAATCGCCCCATGCACGTGGTTTCTGTTGACTCGATGCAATGCTGACCCGACCCACAAGGAGCGCCCCGACCCTCGACGGTCTGGGCGCTCCTTTCCGGCGATTCCGCCGGCCAGGCATTGGCCGCTGTGCCCGGCTCGCCGCCGGCCCGCTCTTAGTCGCGGGTGAGGCGGCGGTGGGTGACGCGGTGAGGCTTTGCGGCGTCGGGGCCGAGCCGTTCGATCTTGTTCTCCTCGTAGGACTCGAAGTTTCCTTCGAACCAGTACCACTTGTCCGGATTCTCTTCCGTTCCCTCATACGCGAGGATGTGGGTGACGACCCGGTCGAGGAACCACCTATCGTGGGACACCACGACGGCGCAGCCCGGGAATTCGAGTAGCGCGTTTTCCAGGCTGGACAGGGTTTCGACGTCGAGGTCGTTGGTCGGTTCGTCGAGAAGCAACAGGTTTCCACCCTGTTTGAGGGTCAGGGCGAGGTTCAAGCGGTTACGCTCACCACCGGACAACACGCCCGCCCGCTTCTGCTGGTCGGGTCCCTTGAAGCCGAAGGCTGATACATAAGCGCGCGACGGCATCTCAACCTGACCCACCTGAATAAAGTCGTGTCCATTGGAGACCACTTCCCACAGAGTCTTCTCGGGATCGATTCCACCACGCGACTGGTCAACATAAGAGATCTTGACCGAATCGCCAATGGTCAGCTTGCCACCGTCAATGGGTTCGAGTCCCACGATGGTCTTGAACAGCGTGGTCTTACCCACACCGTTGGGGCCGATCACCCCGACGATACCGTTGCGGGGCAGGGAGAAGGACAGACCGTCGATCAGGATGCGATCGTCGTAGCCCTTGCGCAGGTTTGCCGCTTCGATGACCTGGCTGCCCAGGCGCGGTCCGGGTGGGATCTGGATGTCTTCGAAGTCGAGCTTCTTGGTCCGCTCAGCTTCCGAAGCCATCTCCTCGTAGCGGGCGAGCCTTGCCTTGGACTTGGTCTGGCGGCCCTTGGCGTTGGAGCGCACCCACTCGAGTTCTTCGGTGAGACGCTTCGACTGCTTGGCGTCTTTCTTGCCCTGCACTTCGAGGCGGGCACGCTTCTTCTCCAGGTAGGTAGAGTAGTTGCCCTCGTAAGGGTAGAGGTGGCCACGGTCCACTTCGGCAATCCACTGGGCAACGTGATCCAGGAAGTACCGGTCGTGGGTGACGGCGAGGACAGCGCCGGCGTAGCTCTTAAGGTGCTGTTCCAACCACAGCACGCTTTCCGCGTCGAGGTGGTTAGTGGGCTCATCAAGGAGCAACAGATCAGGCTTCTGGAGCAGCAGCTTGCACAAGGCGACACGGCGCCGTTCACCACCCGACAGGATGGTCACATCGGTTTCCGGCGGCGGGCAGCGCAACGCGTCCATAGCCTGTTCGAGCTGCGAGTCCAGGTCCCAGGCGTCAGCCGCGTCGATGGCTTCCTGCAACTTACCCATTTCCTCGAGCAGGTTGTCGAAGTCAGCGTCGGGATTGGCCATTTCTTCGGAGATCTCATTGAAGCGCTGGATCTTGCCGTAAATCTCGCCGACACCTTCCTGCACGTTGCCCAGGACAGTCTTCTCCTCGTTCAGCGGAGGTTCCTGCAGCAGGATCCCCACCGAGTACCCGGCGCTGAGCTTCGCTTCGCCGTTCGAAGGGGTGTCGAGGCCAGCCATGATCTTCAGGATGGTGGACTTGCCCGAGCCGTTGGGGCCCACGACGCCAATCTTCGCGCCGGGATAGAAGGACATACTGACGTCGTCGAGGATAACTTTGTCGCCGACAGCCTTGCGTGCCTTGGTCATTGTGTAGATAAATTCCGCCATGCCTCAAGGCTAGTCGGTGGAGCCAACTATCTCCCATTTGTGTGCGCCGGCTAGCGTGCTCACCCCTCGATAGCCGCTAGACGCCATCACCCCCGCGCACCCACCGGCGCTCTAAAACGGTGCATCAGTGAGCTGGCGTCCGGACCGCTTGGCCTTGGGCCGGTTGTCGGAGGGATCCACCGCGCCCCCGGTATCGGTTAAGCCCCCGGTATCGGTTGAGCCCCCACCGTCGGCGCCGGCCGGGCCAACCAGGTTGTCGGAGGTGTTGCCATCGCCCGGGCAGTTGCCGTGCTTGGACGGATCCGTGTTACCCGATACGTTCGGGTAACCTCCCGCATCACCCAGGATCTCTCCAGTGGCATGATCCACGTTGGGAAAGTTCACGTCCGCTGCCTCCACATCGAGCGGATCACCGGCGGTGGACGATTCGCCACCCGCGCGGTCCGAGCTGGTCCGATGGAAGTGGGCAGTCCCCCACATCAGGTCGTGTCCGACGGTTTCGGCATCAATGTCTACCGAGGTGCCGGTACGCCCGTCCTCAAGGATCCACGGCCGAACCCTAAGACGGCCGCTCACCACCACCTTGTCGCCCTTCCTGATGCTCACCCCGGCATTGGTTGCCAGTTGACGGAACATCGACACGGCGTACCAGTTGGTTTGCCCGTCAGTCCACGAATTGCTGTTCCGATCGAATCGGCGTTCGGTCGAACACATCCGGAAACTGGCGTAGGCAAGGCCGCTCTCAGCGACGCCGGACTTCATATCGGTGGCTACGTAGCCTCGTACTGTGATGTTGTCGCTCATCGAATTCCCCTTCAGCGGAATTGGGTACGCTGGCGGGCATGCCAGCACACCCCATTCCAGCCCCAACGGCGGCCCCGCGGGATGGTGGGTGCTGGTATGTGGACAACCCGAGAGAGACGACGCTGTGTGGAGGAGAAGACGACCTCCGGCGAGTTTGCCTGGCAGCATGATGGTGTGACCCACGTATTTGCGCACGAACTACCCGGAGCGGTGCGATCGAGTGGGCCGCACGGTCGCCGCGGCCCACTGCTCCGCGGTCGGCGCATACTCAGCCAATCCCCGCGGCAATGCTTGGGTGCCCCCGGCGCGATTCGAACGCGCGACCAACGGATTAGAAGGCCGTTGCTCTATCCACTGAGCTACGGGGGCGACTTTTCTAGGTTACTACGCTGCCCGTCGCCACCGTAACGGTGAGCAGTCTGGACACGCGGGGTAAACCAGGACATTCGGGCTGACAATACCGGCCCCGGGGGTCCAGCTTGACCCCGCTGAACGGGTAGGGAGTAAAGGAAGCGGGTAGCCGGCCAGGCTCGCTACGCGTCGAAGGTCACTTTGAGTTCGAGGTGATGCTGACCCGCCGCGTCCTGCGAATATACTGCCTTGCCGGAGATACCCTGGAGTCCATCGGTTCCTGATCCGGGGATGATATGGCCCGAACTGGCCGCGGCCGTCCCTTCGGCGATGCCCCAGTGTTGGACGATCATAGTGCCCACCCTGCCGCCGACCGACCCAGTGAAGACTTCCGATGCCACGTAGCCCGCGCCGAAGTCGTTGCCCGCCATCAACAGTTCGGCTGAACTGGTTCCTGCGACGTCGCCACTGAAGACTTTGGTGGCGCTGACTCTGGACAATTCGCTCGACGACCCCGGAACGATGTAGGACTCTGGGCGCCAGTCGGAGATTTCGAAATCGCCGCTGATGAGGTGTTCTGTGGAGTCGGTCATCGACCCAGTATCGCCGGTTCAGGCTGAGAAAGCATGTTTGGGAGGCCTCCGGGGGTCAGCGCAGCTCGCCCGCCACTGGCTCTTCGTAGCGTTTCCTGAAGAGGATTTTAGTCTTCGGATCGAGGAACACGAGGTACAGGGCGAAGCCCAAAGCCACTACCGCAGCCACCTGCCGAGCAACCGTCAGGCTCAGCTCGAAGTACGGGAAAATATCCAGCTGATCCGAGATCGCGTAGATCATGAAGAAGGACACCATGAAGTACAGAGTCTTGACCTGCCAATCGTTCCGGATTCCCGTCACGGCGAACAGCGGGATCAGCCAGACCACGTACCAGGACTGGATCATCGGCGCGAGGAAGACGATGGCGGCGAAGGCGAGTGCAAGTCGGCGCACCAGCCTGCTGTGCTCGCCCGTGAACATCAGCCACCCAATGATGGCAAGCGAAACGAGTCGCCCGAGCAGGTAGACCACCTCGGCGAACGACTGCCCATCAAAGCCGAGGGCGCCAGCGAGAATCATGACGACCATGCCCAGGAAGCCAATCGGTGCGTACCAAATCCAGACGCTACCGGGGGTGCTTAGTGCTCCGACCCAGCCAAACCCAAATCCGTTGACCATCCCCATAATCCAGAGGATCCCAAACGACATGCCGGCGGTGAGGGCCCAGTAGAGGAATTTCCGCGGCCAGCTGGCTCCCTTCCCCGCCCACATCAACCCCATGAAGGGAAGGAAAATCAACGTGATGGGCTTAATGGCTATTGAAAGGGTGACGATCGCGATGGCGCGCAACGGTTTCTGGGTTGCTGCGAGGTACAAACCCCAGAGGGCAAGGCCGATCATCAGTGAGTCGTTGTGAATACTGGCGATGAAGTTGATCAGGAAAAGCGGGTTGGCGGCTGTCAGCCAAAGGGCCCGGTTGGGGTTGATGCCGTGCAGCTCGGCAAGCTTTGGCACGTAGTAGACGCACAGTGCCACACCGACCACGGCGATCAGCCTGAACAACAGCACTGAAAAGTCCGGCTGGCCGTTGGTGACACCGACCACCAGGGCCTCGATCCACAGGAACACCGGACCGTACGGGGTGGGACTCTGTGCCCACATGTCGTCCGCCCCGATCTGCAGGTAGTTCGAGATCTGCGAATACCCGTCCACGTACGGGTTCAGACCGGACACCATGACCTGGCCCTGCGCGATATAGGCGAAAACATCCCGGCTAAAGAGGGGGAGAGCGAGGCACATCGGCGCAGCCCAGGCGACGACCGCACGCAGGATGACCGGCCGGGACTCGGGACCCCAGCCGTGCAGGCGCTGACCAAGCCGCAACCAGGAACGGACCAGCAGCATGCCACCAAGGGCCAGGATCAGCACTGACACCACTGCGCCAGCCGGCTCGAACCGCATCCAGATGATAATGGGCACCCGGCGCAACTCGACCGAGGCCAGCGACAGCCAGCCCACTCCATACGAACCGATCATCATCAGCAAGGATCCAATGAATCCCTGGATGACGGCGACGTTCGGCCGCTCGGGCGCCGCTACGTCCATCCTGGGCTGCGAGGCGTCAGCTGGCACCTGGGCAGTCATCTGGGTTTATCCAATCCTCGGTCAAACACTAAATCTTTGTCTTACTCTTTTGAGGGACAACTGGCTTTGGGACTGCTGGGATGCTGGACTGCTGTTATTAGACCGATGCGCAGCGGGTCGGGCAGACTGGCTAGATTTTAGCATTGAGGACTGATTCCCGACTGGGATCGCCGCACTTTTCAGAGCGTTGCATCAGTGGATCATCTCAGTGCGTCATCGCGCGCTCAGTCTGGGGCTGGACTGAGCGTGACCAGTATTCCTTGACGATTCGGTGGTTGATGGCTGTGGGGCGCCACAGTGGGAACCTGTCAACCGGCGGAAACCCGCTGACGGATCTTTCGTCTGGGGTGTTTCTATCCCGGACGCTTGTGGGGCCTCTCTTTGGATGCTGGAGCTGGACTCGGGCCCCCGGCATCGCGTTGAGTGCGGCCGCTAGTGGAGCCACCCCCGCGCCCGATCTCACGGTACATTTGGGGGGTGCCGATATCTAATGAACACATTGTCTGGATTGACTGCGAAATGACAGGGCTCGACCTCGAAGCCGACGCACTCATCGAAGTTGCAGTTCTCGTGACCGATTCCGAGCTGAACATTCTTGGGGAAGGAGTCGACGTCGTCATCAAGCCCGACGACGTCGCCCTCGCCCAGATGGGAGATTTCGTGCGCGACATGCACACGACGTCGGGGCTACTGACTGAACTGCCGCAGGGCATCAGCATGGCGGCAGCCGAGGCGGAGGTTCTCAGGTACATCACCAAATGGGTTCCCGAACCCCGGAAGGCGCAACTGGGCGGCAACTCGGTCGGAACCGACCGATCGTTCCTCGCCCGTGACATGCCCGCCGTGATCGAGCACCTGCACTACCGGGTCATCGATGTGTCGACCATCAAGGAGCTCGCGCGCCGGTGGTTCACCCGCGCCTACTTCCAGTCCCCCGCGAAAAGCGGCGGGCACCGGGCACTGGGCGATATCCGCGATTCCATCCGTGAGCTGCGTTACTACCGGGAATCCGTTTTCGTGCCCAGCCCGGGGCCTGATTCGGCTACCAGCAAGGCAATCGCCGGGGCGTTGGCCGAGTAGGGAAAGAGCCGAATCCCTCGGTCGACCTGGCGGTGGCCGAGGGACCCCAAAAATTGTGTAGACTTGTCTGCGCTGCCTTTTGTAGGTGTCAACCGCCCGGATTCGTCCGCGGAGTTGGCATCATGGCCGAAGGCACATGGTGGGTATAGCTCAGTTGGCAGAGCGCCTGGTTGTGGTCCAGGAGGTCGCGGGTTCAAGCCCCGTTACTCACCCCGAGAAGGTCACAGCATGACCCGGAAGGCCGTCCCTGAAGAATGTCGGGGGCGGCCTTACCTATAGGACCTACGCTGGCGTCAGCTGGCGTTGAACCACCGTGGAGGTTGGACCGCATGGAACGCACCGTGTTCGAAGAAGACCATCTGCTGTTTCGCGAGGTCGCGGCCGAATTTACCTCCCGCGAGGTGTCCCCGCAGTACGCCGCATGGGACCGCGACCACCTCATGCCGCGCTCGCTGTGGACCGCCGCCGGCGAGCAGGGACTCCTGGGCCTCGCCGTACCGGAGGAATTTGGCGGCGCGGGGATGCCGGACTACCGGTTCCGCGCCGTGATGGATGAGGAATTCGCCAAAACCAACCATCTCGCCGTCGCACTGGCGTTCCATCTCCATGACGATATGGTGCTCCCCCACCTCCTCGCCTATGGCTCCGAGGACCTCAAAGCCCGCTGGCTCCCCCCGATGGTCACCGGCGAACGCGTCACCAGCGTCGCCTGGACTGAACCAGGCGCCGGGAGCGATCTGAGGGGCATTCGCACCAAGGCGGTGCGCGACGGCGACGACTGGCTGATCTCGGGGCAAAAGACCTTCATCGGCAACGGCATCAGCGGCGACGCCTCTTTGGTGCTGGCCCGCACCGACGGCAGCACCGGCCGTGGCTCCGCCGACTCCTTCTCCCTGTTTATGGTGGAGAAAGGGGAGGGATACAACACCGGGAAGCAGCTCGACAAGATGGGCCTGAAAGCCTCCGATACCGCCGAACTGTTCTTCGACGAGGTCAGGGTTACTGGCAACAATCTCGTGGGGGAGCTGGGCCACGGGCTACGGTACGCCGCCGAGCAGTTGCCGCAGGGACGGCTCGCGATTGCCGTCGCCGCGTCGGCCGTGTCCCGCGCCAGCTACGAGGCAACGGTCACTTACACCAAGGAACGCAACGCCTTCGGTGAGCGGGTCATCGATTTTCAGAACACCCGCTACCAGCTGGCCGACATTCTCACCGAGGTCGAGGTCACCGAAACCTACGTCGACCAGGCCATGCTCGCCTTCAACGCCGGCACCCTTGACGCCGCCAGCGCCGCCCGCGTCAAGCTCTGGGCCAGCGAGCGCGCCACCTCCATCACCGACCGCTGCCTCCAACTCCATGGCGGGTACGGGTACATCTTGGAATACCCGGTCGCTCAGGCGTTCCTCGCGACCCGGCTGCTCACCATTTTCGGCGGTACCAGCGAGATCATGCGCGACGTCGTCGGCCGCCACATCGCTAGCTAGACCACCCCTTACCATCACCTTTCAGGAAAGCGACAATGACCGTTCATCCAGTCACCATCACCGGTGAGCCTGTCCTGCACCGCCGCGCCGCCGTCGTCACCGAATTCGACGAGCAGTTGCGCACCCTCATCGCGGACATGTTCGACACGATGGACGAGGCCAACGGCGTGGGCCTGGCCGCACCGCAGATCGGCGTGGGCCAGCGGATTTTCGTGTACGGGATGGTGAACGACGACGACGTGCCGCCGCGCGGCGTGCTGGTCAACCCGTCGCTGGTGACCACGAAAATCTCTGGCGCGGAGCCCGACCCGGAGGAGGAGTCCGAGGGCTGCCTGTCGGTCCCTGGCGAGTCCTTCCCCCTCAAGCGCGCCGAATGGGTCAAGGTCACCGGCTTTGACGGCTTCGGCGAACCACGTGAGTTTGTGGCTACTGGCTGGTTTGCGCGCTGCATGCAGCACGAATACGACCACCTTGAAGGCAAGCTGTACGTCGACCGGCTCGCCGAACCGTACTCGCGTGCGGCCCGCAAGGCCATCAAGAACAACGCCTGGGGCGTTCCCGGGCTGACGTGGATGCCAGGGGTGGATCCGGACCCGTTCGGCCACTAGGGCGCGCCGGGGGTCCGCTCCGGGCGGACTAGGGGTGCTTGGGAGCTGGGTCCGGCTCCTGCTCGGGTTCGAGGTCCTCGAGGCGCTCCACGTGCCGCAACGGCCCGAATAATGCCACCAGCGGCGCTCCCACCATCAGAACAACGCCGATGATCACAGCCATGCGGATACCCCCCAGCTCCGCGAGGACACCGCCGAGAATACTCGCCACCCCGAGCATGCCCCAGCTGACCATGCGGGAGGCAGCGCCGAGCCTGCCCATCATGGTTGGCGGACAGACCCGCTGCCTAAACGCGGATCCGACAACAATGTTCCAGGCGATAGCCACGCCCATCACGAACATGCCCAGAACACCCCACAGCATCCCGTACCCCGGTGTCATGATCAGCAGGGACGCGTATCCGAGCACTCCCGGGATCATCGCGTAGCGCCAGACCGGTCCGGACCCAAACCGGTCGGTGGCACGTTTGACGGTGATACCGCCCAGCGCTCCGCCAACCGATGCGGCGGCCATCAGCGCGCCCAGCCAGATTTCGGATTCATTCAGGGTCCTGAGGACGAGGAGCACCAGCAACGAGGCGACCATGCTGCCGCCCAGGTTCCAGAGGGCCGCGTTGAACAGGATCGCGCGCAGCGGGCCGGTACTGAAGGTGTAGCGCAGCCCATCCTTCATCTCTCTGAAGATCCGCCGCTCCCCCTGGTGTGGTTCAGCTTCCTTGAGCTTCAGGGACGAGATGGCGAACAGCGAGGCCAACGACGTGCCGATCTGCACCAACAAAGAATTTGAGGCACCAATTGCCACAGTCAGCCAGCCTGCAACTCCACGGCCGGCCGCATCAGCCGACGCCGAGGAAGCAGTCATCAGACCGTTGCCTTCAACCAGCTCGTCCTTCGACACAGCCTGCGGAATCAGCGCCTGGTCGGCCAGGGTGAAAAAGACCGCCGACAACCCCACCAGGAAGGAAACGACGAACAACTGGGCCACCGACATCACGCCCAGCCAGAACGTCACCGGAATGGTAGCCAGGACCATGATCCGGCCCACCAATGACCAGATGATGACCGGTTTCCGTGCCCAGCGGTCCACCCAAACCCCCACCGGCAAACCGAGCAGCAGCCAGGGGAGGAAAGTCATCCCGGCCAGTGCTGCGACGGCGAAGTCGCTGGCCTGCAGTTCGACGACGGCGATGACAGGGAAGGCGATGGACGTGACGGCAGTTCCCAGTACTCCGACGGTGCCGGAAAGCCACAACGCCCGGAAGTTGGGGTTGCGTACCAGCAGCGACTTCTGCGGCGCCACGGTGTCGGTCATTGAGACAGCGTAGCCGAGCCGCCATGACAGAACGGCCAGTTTACGAACCTCATTGAAAGTTCATCGTGAGGTCTTGACCAGCAGCTTCGCCGCCCCGATAATCTCGGGCGTCAGGGGATGGGTTGACCGATACGCCGGGTTCTGTACTCCCCCGCCGTTACCGGCGGAGAAGTGGCGGCCATCCATCTACGAACGCCGTTACCGACGCCCTCCAGCGGCCTACCCGGACACTCAGGCGAGCAGCCTTCAAGCGCGCCCTGTCTGGCCTTGCTCCGGGTGGGGTTTACCGAGCCGCACCGGTCACCCGGCGCGCTGGTGGTCTCTTACACCACCTTTTCACCCTTACTGCGCCACGCATTGCTGCGTGATGCAGCGGTCTGTTTTCTGTGGCACTTTCCTGCGGGTCACCCCGAGTGGGCGTTACCCACCACCCTGCTCTGCGGAGCCCGGACGTTCCTCGGCGAACCGATGTCCATGCACGAGCACTTCGGTCGGTTCAACGCGACCGCCTGGTCAACCCATCCGTAGCCGATTCTACCGGGTGTCACCCCTGCCCGTCGTCGGACTGCCTGCCTGACTGCGTGTCTGACTGCGTGTCTGACTGCGTGTCCATCACGCCCCGGCCCCGTCCATGCCGCCGCCCGGTAGTGTGTCAGACACCAGTGACCCGACCACCGCATCAATAGGAACGGACCAGCCGATGACTTCGCAGCCGACCACTGCCGAGCGCACAGCGAATCTGCGGGCCGACCAGTCTGTCCTGATTGCGACCGCGGCAGGTGCAATCCTGTCTGTCATTTATGTTCTTCTGAGCTCCGGTGGCAGCATTCGGCGGGCACCAACGTCTACGGCTGGTCTGCTGGAGTTGTGGCTGTGGGGCGCGGCTCCGGTGGTGCTTATCCTGGGTGCCTATCTGATGGTTGCCACCGCTGAAGGCAGGGACGGCGAACGCCACCAGCGCGGTGCTCTGGCGGTGCTGGTCGGTGCGGCAGTCATCGTCACGCTTCCCTCACTGGCTTTTGCCTTCAGCCCTGTCTACGGGGTGGCGTTGATCCTGCTCGCCGTGAGAACGCGGGGGGTCCTCGCCGCGGCTGTTGGCGTACTCGCCCTGACCGCCGCGTTCGGTATCACCACGCTCACTTCGGCTGGCGCTGCCCTCGGCGTTGTCATGGTGGCCATCGCGAGCGGTATTGCTGCCCGCAGGGTTCGTCAGGTGGCGGTGGATGAACCTGGGTAAAGTGGTGCGGTGCTTATCTTGTTGCCTCCATCCGAAGGTAAATCGCCCGCGGTGAAGGGTCCGGCAGTGGATCTTGAGGCTCTCCAGTTCCCCGGGCTCGCTGCTGCGCGCCGGACCGTCCTGGCATCGCTGTCTGTCGCCAGTACCGCCGCCGACGCCCACCGCATTCTGGGCGTGGGCGATTCGCTGGGCGCCGAGGTGCTACGGAACGTCACCTTGCGTGATCAACCCGCGGCGCCCGCCTACGAGATCTACTCTGGGGTGCTCTACGATGCGCTGGGCTACAAATCGCTGACGCCGGTGCAGCGTCGGAAAGCTCGGGAATCCGTGGTGGTGATCTCGGCCCTCTGGGGCGCCCTCGGGTTTGCTGACGCTATCCCTGCCTACCGGCTGTCCATGTCGGTGTCACTCCCCGACACTGGGACGCTCTCCTCATTCTGGAAGCAGCGGTTGGGCGGACCGCTCGGCGAGAGGTCCGCCGACGCCCTGGTGGTCGACTGCCGGTCCAGCACCTACGCGTCGGCGTGGGCTGGGGCGCCGGAGCGGACAGTGGCTGTGAACGTGCAGCAGGAACGGGACGGGAAGCGCACGGTGGTGTCGCATTCAGCGAAACATACCCGGGGACTGCTGGCGCGGCACCTGCTCACCCGGCGGGGAAACCAGCCCGGCACGCCCGCTCAGCTCCTCGCAGCGGCGCATGAACGGTGGCCGGCCGAGCTCGTTCCGGCGACGTCGCGGAAACCAGCCCAGCTCAGCATTATCCTGTAAGGCTAGCCATTTAGCTGGCTGCGGCCGGCCCGTCCCGGTCGGCAACGAGTTCGACTTCAAAACCGGCGGCGTTCTCCAGATAGGCGGCATAGCTATCCGGGCCACCAGCATGCGGATAGGCAGCGGCGAACATCGTGGTCCACCCGTGGCTGGTGGCGCGGCGCGCCAGCAGATCCACCTCCGCGGGAGTACCGGCCCGGAATGCCAGATGATTCATCCCGGGACGACGGCGCTCGTGGGGTTGATCGGTGACGTCCGGACCCGACTCAATCACCAGGTACAGGCCGTCGGCACCGGAGAAGCTGACGCCGTCGGTCCATGAATCCTTCGCTGTGAAGCCGAGCTGCAGCAGCAGCCAGCCCAGGGATTCGGAGGCTTCCCCCAGGTCCCGGACCCAGAGCTCGACGTGATGCAGCCGGCCCGTGGATTGCATGACCCGCTCCGGGTCTTGGCCTGCTGGTTCGGTAACGGCGACCGGCGCGCCGGCAGTTTGCTGGGGCGTGGAGCGGGGCGCCCACGGAACACCGGCCATGCCCGCGTCCATTGCCTCGTTGGAGAGGCGGTCCGCGTCCTTGTTGAGTTCCCGGGGGATCCACTGGTACTTCACCCGCCTGGGGTCCAGGACAGCGCGTGCTTTGGTCGCAAGAGCCCGCATGTCGGCGTGCTTGATCTTCCAGCGCCCCTCCATCTGCTCCACTACCAGCTTCGAGTCCATCTTGACCAGGATTCGGCAGGTAGGATCCAGCTCGTTGGCGAGTTCCAGGCCGGCTACCAGCCCGGAATATTCGGCGACGTTATTGGAAGCCTTTCCCAGGTAGGAGGCTTTTTCCACCAGGATGAACCCCGTCTCGGGGTCACGCACCAGCGCGCCGTAGCCGGCGTGGCCGGGGTTGCCCCTGGATCCGCCATCAGCCTCAACGATCAGGAAACGCGGACTCGAGGTTTTGGTGGGTGTTTCGTCGGAGTGGTCGAAGAGGGTTTGTTCAGCGGGCACCGGTTCAGTTGCCCCACTCGGCGGAACGCACCAGGATGGCACCCGAATCCGGGCAGAACACGATGTCGTCCTCGGCCGCCTTCCGGAGGTCGGCCAGGTCGCCGGGGCTCAGCTGCATCCCCGACCCCTCCGATGTGCCGTGGAACAGTCGGGCAGCACCGACGCCGCGCCGGGCCAGGGTCTTTTCGTAGAGGGCCAGCAGTCCGGCGTCGAACGTTGCAGCGAGTTCGCCGCGGTGCGCCCTGACTGAGCTGGCGTCGGCGTCGATGGTGGCGAGCTCGGCGTCGCGGCTGGATTCAATGGCGGTGAGCCGCTCCTGTGCGTCTTCCTTGCGTTGCTGGGCGGCTTGCTTGGCTTCCCGGGCCGTTTCGACCCGCTCCATGATGTCGAGTTCGATGTCCTCAAGGTCGGAGCGGCGTTTGGTCAGAGATGCGACCTCGCTTTGGAGCGCGGTGAGATCCTTGGGGCTGCCGGTACCGCTGTCGAGACGTTTCTGGTCGCGCTCGAGGCGGGTGACCACTGACTGCACATCGTCTTCGGAGCGGGTCAGTTCACGCTCCAGGTCGCCGAGGACGGTAGCAGTGCCCACCAGTTCGCTGTCAGTACTCGCAAGCTGGGAAGACAGTTCAGCGATGGCGGGGTTGGCCCGTGCCGTAGCCGCCTGGCGTTGCAACTGGTTCAACCGCGAATCGAGCGCCTGTAGTTCCAACAGCCGAAGCTGCTCTGCCGGTGGTGCTTTTGCCACAGTATTTACCTCCGCGGTTGCCGATGAGCCGTCCGTCTAGCCTATTGCACGGCGTGCACCCCGGTCACCGTTGACCGGGCCCCGCCGCTCCTGCGGCATCGGGAGCACCGCCGGCATCCGCGGCGGCCGGGATCAGTCCAGGCCAGCGGTCAGGACGAAATCCCAGGGGTCGGAGTTGACGCTGCTCACCCTAATGTCGGCGGTGAAACCCTGATCCGCCAGCACATTCTCCAGGGCAGCGGCGGCGGGTGTCAGCCACAGCCATTCGCTGCCGAAGTGCGACACGTCGATCAGGTACGGTCTGCCATTCTCAGCCCCTTCACGCGCCTCCGACACCGGGTGATGGCGCAGGTCGGCTGTCACATAGACATCCGCCCGGCTGTCCCGCACCTGGTCCAGGAGGCTGTCTCCAGCGCCGCCGCAGACGGCCACCCTGCGGACCAGCCCGTCACGATCGCCGGCAACCCGTACCCCGCCCGCCACGGCGGGCAGGATCGCGAACACGACGGCGGCGAAATCGCCGAGGGTTGTCGCGTCACTGAGGTTCCCCACCCGCCCGATGCCTTCCTCGGGCAGCCCATCGACGGCCTTCGACAGCGGTTCAACATCCTGCAGTCCAAACGCGTCGGCCAGGACGTCGGAGACACCGCCGACGGCGCTGTCGCCGTTGGTGTGCACCGTCGCGAGGGCGCAGCCGCCCTCGATCAGACGATGCACCGCGTCGCCCTTGAAGTGGCTGGCCGCCACCGAGTTGACCGGTTTCAGCATCAACGGATGATGGACAATCACCAGGTCAGCTCCCCATTCAAGGGCTTCGTTGATCACCTCGTGGGTGGGGTCCACTGCAAACAGGATTTTCGCGGCGCTGCTGTCAGGCCGGCCCACGACCAGTCCCACGGCGTCCCAGCTCTCGGCGAGAGCCTCGGGCCACAGTTCCTCAATGGCCAGCATCGCGTCGCCCACGGTGGGCGTTGCCGACCGAGGGTCGACCTGATCTTCGGGGACGATCTGCCCATCGGCGTCGATCTCTTCTTCGGGGCGCCCCGTCGTCTGATGGTCCAGTTCCATAGCACCAGTTCTACCCCCAACCGACGCCGTCGACCAATTTCCTCCGGCGTGGCCAGAAGACTGGATTGAGGGGACGGGAATCTTCTGGAGAGGCAACGCATTGTTATAGGCATGATGACATTCGTGCTCGGCGGAGGCTGCTTCTGGTGCCTCGACGCCCTTTACCAAAAAACCCGCGGCGTCACCGACGTTATCTCCGGCTATACCGGCGGACACACCCCGGACCCCGACTACGATGCGATCTGCACCGGCACCACCGGTCACGCTGAAGTGGTGGCAGTGACCTTCGACGAGTCGATCATCCCGTCGGAGGTGATCCTCGACATGTTCTTCGTGTCCCACGACCCGACCACGCTGAACCGTCAGGGGCATGACGTCGGAACCCAGTACCGGTCGTCGATGTTCTACCAGGACACTGAGCAGAAGGAACTGTTCGAGCGCGCCGTCGAGCGGAATCAGGAAAGCTGGAGCAAACCGGTCGTCACCGAGGTGACCCGGCTGCCACGATTCCATCCAGCCGAGGAATGGCACAACAACTTCTACGCCAAGCACCCCGAGCAGGGGTACTGCCAGGTGATCATCAACCCGAAACTCGCCAAGGCGCGGAAGTATTACGCCCAATGGCTGGTTGAGTAACGTTCCAACCCACGGAAACACCCGCGCCGCTAGGCTGAAACCCAGCGTGCACCGGAACATCCGGTGAGCAATCCCCCCTTTCAACCCTAGGCAGGCACCAATGGCAAAGATTTACGACGACGTCACCCAGCTGGTGGGACGCACCCCCTTGGTGCGGCTCAACCGCCTGACCGAGGGCCTCGACGCCCAGGTGGCCGTGAAGCTGGAGTTCTACAACCCGGCAAACAGTGTCAAGGACCGGATCGGGGTGGCCATTATCGACGCCGCCGAGAAGGCAGGAGCGCTTAAGCCCGGCGGCACTATTGTCGAGGGCACCTCAGGCAACACTGGCATCTCCCTGGCCATGGTGGGCGCTGCACGCGGGTACCGCGTCCTTCTCACCATGCCCGAGACCATGTCCACGGAGCGCCGGGTCATGTTGCGTGCCTACGGCGCCGAGATCGTGTTGACTCCAGGTTCTGAGGGGATGCGCGGCGCCGTGGAGAAGGCGAAGGACATTGTCGCCACCACCGAGAACGCCATCTGGGCCCAGCAGTTCGCCAACGAGGCGAACCCGGCCATCCACCGTGCCACCACCGCCGAAGAAGTCTGGGACGACACCGACGGCGCCGTCGACATCTTTGTGGCAGGCGTGGGCACCGGCGGAACCATCACAGGCGTCGGGCAGGTCCTCAAGGAACGCAAGCCCGGCGTGCAGATCGTCGCCGTGGAACCAGCCGATTCACCGATCCTCAACGGCGGCGCCCCCGGCCCGCACAAAATTCAGGGTCTGGGCGCGAACTTCATTCCCGAGATCCTTGACCGGAACGCCTACGACGAGGTCATCGATGCCTCGGTCGAGGACTCAGTGCGTGTGGCTCGTGCCCTCGGAACGCAGGAAGGGATCCTCGGAGGGATCTCATCCGGTGCCATTGTCTGGGCGGCGCTGGAGCTCGCCAAGCGGCCAGAGAACGCGGGTAAGCTCATTGTGGCAGTGGTCTGCGATTTCGGTGAGCGATACATTTCAACTGTCCTGTTCGACGATATCCGGGGCTAACCCCTCCCAACAGAAAGTAGTCTGTGAGTTTTCTAGCGCGACTGCACGAGGATCTTCAGACGGCCCGTGAGCATGATCCGGCCGCCCGGGGCTCCTTCGAGAATGGCCTGGTCTATTCCGGCCTGCACGCCATTTGGGTGCACCGGTTGACCCACCGAATGTGGGCCCGGCCGGGCCTTAGATTCCCGGCACGGCTGCTTGCGCAACTGGCGCGCGCCGCCACCGGAATCGAGATCCATCCCGGCGCGACCATCGGCCGGCGGTTCTTCATCGACCACGGCATGGGCGTGGTCATCGGCGGCACCGCGGAAATTGGCGACGACGTAATGCTCTACCAGGGCGTCACCCTGGGTGGACGGTCGTTGGAGAAGGTCAAGCGTCATCCGACGATTGGCGACCGGGTCACCATCGGTGCAGGGGCGAAGGTGCTGGGCCCGATCACCATCGGTGCTGGCAGCGCGATCGGCGCCAATGCCGTCGTCGTCAAAGACACGCCACCGGATTCGATAGCGACCGGCATCCCGGCGACCTTCCGGCATCGCGATTCGGCGCGTGAAACCCTGCCCGCTGTGGACCCGGCCGAGTACATCGATCCGGCGCTCTATATCTAGATTTTCTGGTTAAATGACTGATGGCCGGGCTTCTGCCCCGGCCATCAGTCATTTAACGGACTAGTGGGTGTCCACCGCTTCGATTTCAGATTTGTCCTCGCCCCACAGGGTATGGAAGGTACCGTCCTTGTCCACCCGGTTGTAGGTGTGCGCGCCGAACAGGTCGCGCAACCCCTGGGTGAGGGCTGCAGGCAGCCGACGGCGACGCAGGCCGTCGTAATAGGCCAACGACGCCGAGAACACCGGTACCGGGATGCCCAGCTGCACTGCCGTGGAAACTACCCGGCGCCAGGCCGGAACCGCACCGGCGATCGACTCGGCGAAGGCCGGGGCGAGAAGCAGGTTAAGCGGATGGCTGTCGGCTTCGGCGTAGGCCTTCATAATGTCGTCAAGGAGTTCAGCACGGATAATGCAGCCGGCGCGCCACAGCGACGCGATCTCGTCGAGCTTCAGTTCCCAGCCGTACTCCTTGGCGGCCGCGGTGAGCATGTCGATGCCCTGGGCGTAGCTGACCAGCTTCGAGGCGTAGAGCGCCAGACGAACGTCTTCGACGAAGGACTCGGGCAGCTCCACGGCACCCTCGTGGCCGGTGAGGATTTCCTGCGCTTCGGCGCGCTGGTCCCGCTGGGACGACAGTCCGCGGGCGAACACCGATTCCGCGATGCCCGACGTCGGGCTGCCCAGCTCCAGCGCCGAGACGACAGTCCAGCGGCCGGTGCCCTTCTGGCCGGCGGAGTCGACGACGACGTCGATGAAGGGCTTGCCCGTGGCCGCGTCGGTGTGGGCGAGGACCTCGGCGGTGATCTCGATCAGGAAGGAGGACAGGGTGCCGGTGTTCCACTCGGTGAAGATCGCAGCTTGTTCGGCCGGCTCAATGCCCGCGCCGGACCGGAGCAGGTCATAAGCCTCGCCGATGACCTGCATATCGGCGTACTCAATCCCGTTGTGCACCATCTTCACGAAGTGGCCGGCGCCATCGGTGCCGATCCAGCGGCAGCACGGCTCGCCGTCGTACTTGGCTGAAATCTTTTCGAGCATGGGCCCCAGCGAATCGTACGACTCGCGGGAGCCACCCGGCATGATCGAGGGACCCAGCAGGGCCCCTTCTTCACCGCCGGAGACGCCGACGCCCACAAAGTGCAGGTCTTTCTGGGCGAGGGACGCTTCACGGCGGCGGGTGTCTTCGTAGTGCGAGTTGCCGGCGTCGATAATGATGTCGCCCTTTTCCAGCAGCGGCTCGAGCTGGCTGATCACCGAGTCCACGGGCGCTCCCGCTTTGACCATGATCAGTACCCGGCGCGGTGTCTCCAGGGAGTCGACCAGTTCCTGCAGGGTCTCGGTGCGGATGAAGTCGCCTTCCTGCCCATGCTTCTCCAGCAGGATGTCGGTCTTCTCGACCGAACGGTTGTGCAGTGCGACTGTGTAACCGTTGCGGGCAAGGTTACGGGCCAGGTTTGCGCCCATAACCGCTAGGCCTGTGACACCGATCTGTGCACTCATGAAGTCTCCAATACTGGGGTAATGCCCCCAACCGCGGGGGCCGATGCGCGGCCAGCCAGGCAGCTCTGCGCCACGAAGTAGTCCTTCCACCCTATTACCGCTGGTAGTCCACTGGCCAGACGGCGTCGGATGATGAAGGAGCTTCGCCGTCGTGAGCCTGCCACCGACGGGCACCGAATCGATCCATTGGTGCCGACTTGATAGATTGGGACGAGATGTTTGCCAGGGAAGGACTTGTCATTTCGCGACCAACTGCCCGGCAGTCGGCTCCGTTCCGGCCGGATATTCAGGGTTTGCGTGCTGTTGCTGTGGGCGCGGTGGTCCTCTATCATGCTGGTCTCGCGGCGGTCCCTGGCGGTTACGTCGGAGTGGACATCTTCTTTGTCATTTCCGGATTCCTGATCACCGGCCAGCTGATTTCCATGATCAAGGCCCGCGGCCGGATCCCGTTCGGCGAGTTTTACGCCAAACGAATCAGGCGGATCATCCCGGCGTCCTTCGTAGTGCTGGCACTGACCACTGTGGCGTCGGTGCTGTTCCTCCCCCCCTCCACCCGCCCGGGGGCGCTACAGGACGCTATCGCCTCCGCACTGTATGTCCCCAATGTGTTGTTCGCCGCGCAGGGCTCGGATTACCTCGCGGAAACAGCTCCATCGCCCTTCCAACACTATTGGTCGCTGGGGATCGAGGAGCAGTTCTACCTCTTTTGGCCGCTGATCCTGCTGGTGGGTTTCATCGCCGTCCGCAAATCCATCACGCGCCTGTTCTGGGTGGTGCTGGCCCTCGTGGTCCTATCCTTCATCACCTGCGTCATCCTGACCAGTACCTCGCAGCCGGCTGCCTTCTTTCTGCTGCCGGCCCGGGCCTGGGAGCTGGGCGTAGGCGCGCTGGCGGCCTTCGCAGTGCACGCGGGACTGATCAACCTTAACGCCCGATCCTCGGCCATCGGCAGTTGGGTGGGACTGGTGGGTATCGGGGCGAGCCTGGTTGCCCTGAACGCGACGACGGTGTTCCCTGGTTGGGCTGCGTTGCTCCCCGTGCTGTCCACGGCCCTCATCATCGTCTGCGGCAGCCCTCGACCGGGCGCCGGCGCCGGAGTGCTGCTGAGCCGTGCACCGATGCAGAAGGTGGGCGCCTGGTCCTATTCCATCTATCTGGTGCATTGGCCGCTGCTGATTATCCCTCAGGCGGCGGTCGGCTACGAAAACCCACTACCGCTGCCCCTGACCCTCGCCCTGGGGGCGCTGAGCGTCCCGCCCGCGGTCTTGTTGTACACGTACGTCGAGAACCGCTTCCGGCATCCCTTGGCGGGCCCGGTACGGTCGCGCCGGGTCATCGTCCTGGCGGCGCTCGCGTCACTGGTGTTCGCTTCGACTGCCGCGGGACTCAGCGCTGTGCAGAGCACCACTCCGATTGCTTCCTCCAGGGATGCCGCATCGCAGCCACTGCAGGTCACGCCAACCGGATCGACGTTCGTTCCCGCCAATCTGACCCCCACCCTGCGCGACGCACCGGACAGCATCCCGGAGACCTACGACGACGGCTGCCACGCCGATTTTTCCGTGACGGAAGTTCAGGCAGGATGCATATATGGCGACGAGGAGGCTGACCTGGATATTGTCCTGTTCGGTGACTCCCATGCGGCTCAGTGGTTCCCGGCCGTCGACGCGTACGCCACCGGCAGTTCGTATCGCCTCCACAACCTCACCAAGTCCAGTTGCCCATCGGTGGACATCGAGATCCTCCACGAACAGTCACCCTATGCGGAGTGCGAGCAGTGGCGTCAGAGCGCTCTTGACTACATCGAGGACCTGGATCCCGAACTGGTCCTGCTCAGCAATTACGGCGACGTCGTCCCGGCCGACTCGTCGACTGGACTGCTGGGGCAGTGGGAAGCGGGGCTGGGTTCCACGCTGTCAGCTCTCCCCGAGTCATCGCGTGCCCTGGTGCTGGCTGACACGCCACGGCATCCCGCATCGCCCCTGTCCTGCCTATCCCAGCACACCGAGGACGCCAACGCCTGTGACCTGTTGCGCGCTGAGGGCCTCGATAATGAGATCGTCGCCATTGAGAAGCGGGCCGCCGCGGCGGGGTCGAACGCGTCGTTTGTTGACCTCAACGGCTATCTATGTACCGAAACCTGTCCGTCGATCATCGGCAACCTGCTGGTCTACCGGGACGAGCACCACATCACGACAGCCTTCAGCCGGGCGCTGGCCGGACCGCTCGGCGACGAACTGGACAAGGTCAAATAGTCAGGCGGCGTCCGGGCAGAGGTGCTCTGACGCCAGGGCCTGGGTGATCCGGATACGGTCGACGGTTTCGTCGGTGAGGTTTTCCGCCGGGTCACGCGCGCCAAGTTCCTCCAGGTCAGCGCCAGCGGCCAGCTCCTCGCAGATCCGCTCGCCCGTGGCGATGAGTTGCTCGTCCTTGGAGTACACCGAATCCGGGGCGGCGTCGCGCAGTTCAGACAGGAACCGCTGCTGGGAGACCTCGTTGGTTTCGGCGCCGCCCATCACTCCCCCATCGGCTGCCGAGCAACCGACCAGTCCCGCCACCAGGCACCCCAGCACGGCGCCGGCGGCGCGGTTGGATACTTTTCCGTTCACGTTCGGTTCCCCGCCCTCTACCTACTCTGAAATGTCCTACCCAGAAACTGAAAAACCCCGCCTCCTCAAGCATTATTGCTTGGAAAGGCGGGGTTTTGCTGGTGGGTCCTACCGGGATCGAACCGATGACATCCACGGTGTAAACGTGGCGCTCTACCAGCTGAGCTAAAGACCCAAACACCTGATTGCCGGTCCTGGGACCGGCCAACCAACGAAGGATTACTCTACTGGCATTCCAGATCGAACGCCAATCGGTGTGCACCCACGGCTACTGAAGATTGGACAACGATTCGGCGAGGAAAGTGAGGGCTTCCGAGACTCCCAGATCCACGAGGATGCTCGCCAGATCGTCGCCGCGGGTCATCCCCCGGTTGATGATGACAACCGGCTTACCAGCCTTCGCGGCGTGGCGGACGAACCGCAGCCCGCTCATCACGGTCAGCGACGATCCAGCAACGAGGAGCGCATCCCCCGAATCGACCACCAGGTAGGCCTGGGCGACCCGATCCTTCGGAACGTTCTCCCCGAAATACACGAAGTCCGGCTTCAGCATGCCCCCGCAGTTGGGGCACGGGGCTATCACAAAGTCGCCGGTGTCATCGACGTCGGCGTCGGCGTCAGGCGCCACGTCCCCGGCGTTGGACTGCCGTTCAAGGTAGCCGGGGTTGAGCCGTTCGAGGAGGACAGCGATATCCGACCTGCTGTAGTGCCGGCGGCACTGCAGGCAGACCACGCGATCATAGGTGCCGTGCAGGTCGATCACTTCCGCCTGCCCAGCCGCCGAGTGGAGCCGGTCAACGTTTTGGGTGATCAGCCCGGAGAGCAGCCCCCGGGCCTCCAGCGCGGCCAGCGCCTGGTGTCCGGGATTGGGATCAGCATGGCGGAGGTGATGCCAGCCCACGTGATTGCGGGCCCAGTAACGACGTCGCAGCGCCTCGTCCCCGACGAATTGCTGGTAGGTCATCGGGCTGCGGGGGACCGATTGCGGGCCCCGATAGTCGGGGATTCCGGAGTCGGTGCTCAGGCCGGCGCCGGTGAGGACGGCGAGACGGTGCCCACTGAGGAGGCTGATCACCTCCCCCATCCGCTGACGCTGTTCCTGGGTGAGGGTTTCGCCGGCGGCAGGATCCCCACTGGCGAATCCAGTCAGGCCCAAACCCGGCGACGTCAGTGGGTCCACGGCGTTGCCTGTCATGACCCGGGGTGCCGGACTGGTGCGGGGAGGGCCGTCAGCGCGGCCCGGTAGTCGTCCAGGTGGCGGGGCTCTCCCAGCTGTGTCCGGAACGTCGCCGCGATGATTCCGGCTGCGTCGATCAGGAAGGTCACCCGTTCAGCGTAACCGCGGGTGGTGTCGAACGCCCCGTACCGAGCGGCGACGTCGCCATGCGGCCAGAAGTCGGCCAGGAGGTCGAACCTGAGCCCCTGGTCCTGGGCATAGGAGCGGAGGGTGTATCTGGAGTCGACCGAGATGCCCAGGAGGCGCACGCCGTCGTCGTCGAACATAGCCAGGTTGTCCCGCAGTTCGCACAGTTCGACGGTACATACCCCCGAGAAGGCGAAGGGATAGAAGACCAGCGCCACGGGGGTTCCGTGCAGGCTGCTGAGGCGGACCGGCTCGCCGAACTGGTTGGCTAGTTCGAAGTCCGGCGCTGCCTCGCCGACCGCCGGAACCCGGCTCACGCTAGCTTTTCCGCCGGCTCACCAATCGGGTGGCTGCCCAGTCTTTGGAGACCCCGGCCGACGAGGTCGCATGGAGCCCGGCGGTCGGCGCCGCCTCCTGGATAAGCGCCGGCGCCACGTAGCCATCGCGTCCTGACTTGGGGGTAAGGACCCACACGGTACCGCCTTCGCCGAGGCAGATTAAGGCATCGACGAGCGCATCCACCAGGTCTCCGTCCTCGCTGCGCCACCAGAGGAGCACCCCGTCAACCACGTCCTGGTCGTCTTCGGTGAGCAATTCCGACCCGGTTTCATCTTCGAGGGTGGCCCGAAAATCAAAGTCCACATCCTCGTCGTATCCGAGTTCCTGCAGCAGGTCCCCGTTCTTGAAACCCAACTTGCCCGCCACGGTATCCGCTGTGGCGGCTTCGGCCTCGCTCACTGTTGTCCTCCCGGAAGACTGTGGGCCGCCCGGAGGGAGGGACCACTAGTTACGTTGATATGCATTATTACCAGCCAACACCCTTTAACGCCATGCATCAAGCCAGCGCGGATTTCGTCTTAATCCTGAGAGTGCCTAGCTACACCTTATAGCTGCGGTGGCCCGGCGGGTTCCGGGCGTTCACCTGCGTGACGGGGCCCTGGCCTGTGCCGAGAGCAGAATGCGGACCCGCCCCCCAGTCTCGGCTACGCATCCCCGGCGCGTCGCGGTTAGAGTAACTAGGTGATCCGTCACGATCCGGCGATCTTGGATTGTGGCTCCAGACAGGCTGCGGAGTACTGCTCCGTTGCAGGAGTTTTAAGCACCGCAGACATCATCTGCGGAGCGGGAGAGGTTTGGCGTGGCTGTAGAGCAGGGTGGACCGGAAATTCTGAGCAGTTTGACCGGCGGCACGGACGGTGATCCGGAGGAAACAGCAGAGTGGATCGAATCACTCGATGACTTGATCCGGGTCCAGGGCACCGAACGGGCCCAGTTCATCATGCGTTCACTGCTGCAGCGCGCTGGTGCGCGCAGCGTTGGCGTGCCGATGGTGACAACCACTGACTACGTGAACACCATCCCGGTGGATCAGGAACCGGATTTCCCCGGCGACGAGGAAATTGAGCGGAAGTTCCGGGCCTGGATGCGCTGGAACGCCGCGGTTATGGTGCACCGCGCCCAGCGCCCCGAGATCGGGGTGGGCGGACACATTTCCACCTATGCGGGCGCCGCCACCCTGTACGAGGTTGGCTTCAACCACTTCTTCCGTGGCAAGGATCACCCCGGGGGTGGTGACCAGGTGTTCTTCCAGGGTCACGCGTCCCCCGGCATGTACGCCAGGGCCTACCTTGAGGGTCGCCTGACCGAGGAAGATCTGAACGGGTTCCGTCAGGAGAAGTCAAAGGAGGGCCACGCCCTCTCCTCCTATCCGCACCCCCGTCTGATGCCGGAGTTCTGGGAATTCCCGACCGTCTCCATGGGCATCGGCCCCATGAACGCTATTTACCAGGCCCAGTCCAACCGGTACCTCCACAACCGTGGCATCAAGGACACGTCGGACCAGCAGGTGTGGGCCTTCCTTGGCGACGGCGAGATGGATGAGCCCGAGTCGCGTGGCCTGCTGCAGCTCGCAGCCAATGAACGCCTCGACAACCTGAACTTTGTCATCAACTGCAACCTGCAGCGTCTTGACGGACCGGTCCGCGGTAACGGCAAGATCATGCAGGAACTGGAAGCCTTCTTCAGGGGCGCCGGCTGGAACGTCATCAAGGTGGTGTGGGGCCGCGAGTGGGACGAGTTGCTGGAGAAGGACGAGGACGGATCCCTGGTGGGGATCATGAACTCGACCCCCGACGGCGATTACCAGACCTACAAGGCCGAGTCCGGTGGATTCGTTCGCGACCATTTCTTCGGCAAGACCCCGCAGACCAAGGAAATGGTCGCCGATTACAGTGACGACAAGGTCTGGAAGCTCAAGCGCGGTGGACACGATTACCGTAAGGTCTTCGCCGCCTACAAGGCAGCCACCGAATTCAAGGGCAAGCCGACGGTCATCCTGGCGAAGACCGTCAAGGGTTACGGCCTGGGGCCGCACTTCGAGGGGCGCAACGCGACCCACCAAATGAAGAAGCTCACCTCGGATGATTTGAAGGCGTTCAGGGATCACCTCCGCATCCCGGTCACCGATGAGCAGATCGACGACGATCTCTACAACGCGCCGTACTACCACCCCGGCGCTGATGCCCCGGAGATTAAGTACCTGCTCGAACGCCGGAAGGCACTCGGCGGTTTCGTCCCGGAGCGCCGGAAAGAGCACACCGAGATCACCCTTCCGGGTGACAAGGCCTACGAGGTAGCCAAACGTGGCTCCGGAAAGCAGCAGGCCGCCACCACCATGGCGTTCGTGAGGTTGTTGAAGGACCTGATGCGGGACAAGGAATTCGGAAAACGAATTGTCCCGATCATTCCCGACGAGGCCCGCACCTTCGGGATGGACTCCTTCTTCCCGACGGCGAAGATCTACAACCCCAACGGTCAGAACTATTTGTCGGTGGACCGGGACCTGGTCCTAGCCTACAAGGAGTCGGTCGAAGGGCAGATCCTGCATGCCGGCATCAACGAGGCCGGATCTGTTGCGGCGTTCACTGCGGCGGGTACTGCCTACGCCACGCACGGCGAACCGTTGATCCCGGTCTACGTGTTCTACTCGATGTTCGGGTTCCAGCGCACCGGCGACTCGTACTGGGCGGCGGCCGACCAGATGACCCGCGGGTTCATCATCGGGGCAACGGCTGGCCGCACCACTCTGACCGGTGAGGGACTGCAGCACGCTGACGGTCATTCGCCGCTCCTGGCCTCCACTAACCCCGCAGTGGTCACCTATGACCCGGCGTATGGCTACGAAATTGGCCACATCATGCGGGACGGATTGAACCAGATGTACGGGGAGGGTTCGGACGACCGGAATCTTATGTACTACATCACCGTCTACAACGAACCGATCCTGCAGCCGAAAGAGCCGGAAGAGCTCGACGTCGAGGGCCTGCTCAAGGGTATCTACCTGGTGTCCCCGGCCAAGATCGACGGTCCACGGACCCAGTTGCTCGCCTCCGGCGTGTCCGTTCCGTGGGCACTCGACGCTCAGCGGGTCCTCGCCGAGGACTGGGGTGTCTCGGCTGATGTCTGGTCGGTCACCTCGTGGACCGAACTTCGCCGCGACGGGCTGGCGGCCGAGGAAGAAGCGTTCCTGCACCCGTCCGACGAGGCGCGGGTACCGTTCATCACCCAGCAACTCGAAGGCGCCACCGGCCCCATTGTGGCTGTGACCGACTACATGAAAGCCGTACCGGACCAGGTCCGGCAGTTCCTGCCCAACGAGTTCGCGACGCTCGGAGCTGACGGCTTCGGCTTCTCCGACACCCGGGCTGCTGCGCGCCGGTTCTTCAAGATCGACAGCCACTCGGTGGTGGTGCGGGCACTCGAGATGCTGGCACGCCGTGGAGAGGTCGACACTGGTGCGCCGGCTGAGGCGATCGACAAGTACAAGCTGCTAGACGTCAACGCTGGCACCACCGGGAATACCGGCGGCGACAGCTAGCCCAATGGTGGAGTCAGCACCGTCCTAGAAACTGCCCCGGGACTCGGGTTCGCCGGTGAGAACCGGCGGACCCGGGTGCCGGGGCACCCCTCGTTGTGCGCCGATCGGGTTCGCTGCGTGTTTGTAGCCTCCACACAAAATGGGTCCTGACCCCGCTTCGGACGTATGCTCAAGAAATGCCTGTGTCCGAACACCCTTTTCCACCCAGTTCCCGCAGGTCCCAGATCCCGGTAGCCGACCCTGACACCCTGGTTCGGTTGAAGGCAAAGATCGGTGCCCTGTCGACGGCCACCCTTCAGCAACTCGACGCTTCGCTGCCCTGGTACCGCGGTCTGCGCCCCGATGAGCGGTCCGCGCTGGGCCTGGTGGCGCAAAAGGGCATCGCCTCCTTCGTGAACTGGTATCAACGCCCGGTGTCCCCCGCCTGGGTGCTCAGCGACGTCTTCGGCACGGCACCCACCGAACTCACCCGCTCCATCAGCCTGCAAAAAGCCCTGCAACTGATCCGCGTGGTGGTTCAGGTGGTGGAGGACCGGGTGCCGGACCTCGCGGCCGACGCCGACCAGGGGGCGCTCCGCGAAGCGGTGCTGCGCTATTCGCGGGAGGTGGCCTTCGCGGCCGCCGACGTCTATGCCCGGGCCGCTGAAACTCGTGGATCGTGGGACACCCGCCTTGAGGCGCTGGTGGTCGATGCCATCCTCCGCGGGGAAAGTTCCGACGCCCTGCGCTCCCGGATTGCCGCGGTGGGCTGGAAATCCCAGGCCCGGATCACCGTGATGGTGGGCAGTTCACCGCCGGAGCCAAACGCGATGTTCCTGAACGAGTTGCGACGCACCACCGACAGGATCGCCGAAGACACTCTGGTAGGTATCCAGGGCGACCGTCTCATCCTGGTGCTCGGCGGCGTGGAAAACTCTGAGAACACCTACAGCCGGCTCAGTGACCTTTTCGGGCCGGGACCGGTGGTCTACGGACCCGAATCCGAATCGCTGGTGGCAGCGAGCGGCTCCGCGCAGGCAGCGTTCGCCGGTCTCACCGCGGCACGGGCCTGGCCCGCCGCGCCGCGCCCGGTCGCGGCTGACGATCTGTGGCCCGAGCGGGTCATTTCCGGGGACGACACGGCACGAAAAGCGCTGATCCGGAATATCTACCGTCCGCTGGTCGGCGCGTCAAACGGCCTTGCGGAGACACTGTCGGCCTACCTGAATCTGGGGCACTCACTCGAAGCCACCTCGCGCGAACTGTTCGTCCACGCCAACACCGTTCGGTACCGACTCCGTCGTGTCTGCGACATCACCGGCTGGGACCCGCTACTCCCCCGTGAAGCGTTTGTGCTCCAGACAGCACTGGTGGTAGGGCGGTTGAGTCAGCCGCCCGCGACGCCGCCGGAGCGTCCGGTTACTCGTCCGTAACCCGCCGGGTCGTTGTAGACTTCCTACAAAGCGGACCCCGGAGCTTCGTGCACCAGGACACCCAATAATCCTCTCCCAGTTTGGAAAGCTTGATAAGTGCTTGCAATCGTCTGCCCCGGTCAGGGGTCCCAAACACCCGGTTTCCTGCGACCCTGGTTGGAACTCCCGGGCGTCCCTGAACATCTCGCGTCCCTCAGCGCCCAGGCTGGCCTGGATCTGATCCAGCACGGCACCACATCCGGCGAGGAAACAATCAAGGACACAGCCGTTGCACAGCCCCTCATCGTCGCTGCCGGGTTGGTGACAGCCCGCGTGCTGCTCGCCGACCGTCCGATGACCGCTGGAACGGTGGTCGCCGGACACTCGGTGGGCGAGTTGACGGCGTCGGCCGTTGCCGGATCGTTGTCCGAACAGGACGCTGTGTCCTTTGTCCGGGTACGGGCCACCGCCATGGCCGAAGCCGGGGCTGTAGTCGCCACCGGGATGAGTGCGGTCTTGGGGGGCGACCCCGACGACGTCGCCGACGTCCTGGCACGGCACGGGCTGACACCAGCAAACAGTAACGGCGGTGGCCAGGTGGTCGCCGCCGGAACCCTTGAGCAACTGGCAGCACTCACCGCCGACCCGCCAGCGAAGGCCAGGGTCATTCCCCTGAAGGTTGCCGGCGCCTTTCACACCCACCACATGAGCCCCGCCGCCGCCGCTCTTCAGGAGCTGCGGTCCAGCCTGACGCCAATGGATCCCGTCGCGACCCTGCTCTCGAACTTCGACGGGGCACCGGTGGTCACCGGGGACGGCAATCTTGACAGTCTGATCGCCCAGGTTTCCCGGCCGGTGCGTTGGGATCTTTGCATGGCGCGTCTGGAGCAGATGGGCGTGACCGGCGTCGTCGAACTGTCGCCGGCGGGAACCCTTACGGGCTTGATGAAGCGCGGAATGCGCGGCACACCGACATTGGCCGTAAAATCACCAGAAGATCTTGATGCTGCGGCGTCGTTTATCGACGAGCATTCCCGTACACCCGATCCGGTCATTTTCCCCATCGCAGAAGGGCACCAGTGAACGTCCCGGCTCTAAAGCAAGCTCCACTGCGCGAGCACACACGTATCCATGGCATCGGGGTCTTCCGTCCCGACGTCATTGTCACCAATGAGGATATCTGTCAGTGGATCGACTCCTCAGACGAGTGGATCCGCCAGCGCACCGGCATCGTCACCCGGCATCGCGCTGATCGGGACACCAGCGTGATCGACATGGCGGAGGCCGCCGCGCGGGCCGCCCTGGAGAATGCCGGGATTGAGGCGTCACAACTGGGCGCGGTCCTGGTCTCGACCGTCACTCACCCCTATGCCACGCCGTCGGCGGCTGCACACCTCACAGACCGCCTGGGTGCCACACCGGCGCCCGCCTACGACATCTCGGCTGCGTGTGCGGGCTACTGCTACGGCATCGCCCAGGCTGACGCCATGGTTCATGCCGGAACCGCCGAGTACGTCCTGGTGGTCGGCGTTGAAAAGCTTTCGGACTTCATCGACAACGCCGACCGGACGATCTCCTTCCTCCTCGGGGATGGCGCTGGGGCAGTCATCATCGGGCCGTCCGACAGCGCCGGCATCGGCCCATCGGTCTGGGGTTCGGACGGCAGCAAGCACCAGGCCATCAGGATGTCCCACTCGCTGCTGGATATTCGCGACGCCGAGTTGGCCTCGGTTGCCGCGGGGGGCGGGTCACTCGACGACGCGCCGAAAGCTTCCTGGCCCACCATGCGCCAGGACGGTCAAACGGTGTTTCGGTGGGCGGTCTGGGAAATGGCCAAGGTAGCCCAACAGGCCCTTGACGCGGCGGGCATCACCGCCGAGGACCTCGTTGCGTTTGTCCCCCACCAGGCCAACATCCGGATCATCGACGAGATGGTTAAACAATTGAAGCTTCCCGAGCACGTCGAGGTGGCTCGCGATATCGTTGACGCAGGAAACACCTCCGCCGCTTCCATTCCGCTGGCCATGCACCGTCTGCTGCAGGAACACCCGACCCTCAGGGGTGGCCTTGCCCTGCAGATCGGTTTTGGTGCCGGGCTGGTGTTCGGCGCACAGGTGGTAGTGCTTCCCTAGTTTCCCCCAAGCCAAGCCGTCAACCGCGGTTTGATTATCCATGTCGGATCTGTGATCCGGCAAGACAAGAAAAGGAGCCATCCATGGCTAGCAACGAAGAAATCCTGGCCGGACTGGCCGAAATCGTCAACGAGGAAACTGGTCTGGCACCAGAGTCGGTTGAGATGGACAAGTCCTTCACCGATGACCTGGACATCGACTCCATCTCAATGATGACCATTGTGGTCAACGCCGAGGAAAAGTTCGGCGTTCGGATCCCCGACGAAGAGGTCAAGAACCTGAAGACCGTCGGCGACGCCGTCAACTTCATCTCCGGCGCGCAGGCCTAAGTAATCCCTGCCTTCGGGACCACCAGCACGAGTCGGTGCTGGTGGTTCCGAAGGGCCCCACCAGCACGTTCCACAGCACCACCCCCACGTTTTAGAGAGTGAACCATGGCACGCAAAGTAGTCATCACCGGGCTCGGCGCGACGACGCCCATCGGCGGAGACGTTCCCACCATGTGGAAGAACGCCCTTAAAGGGGTCTCCGGTGCTCGAACCATCGAAGCCGACTGGGTCCAGGAGTACGAACTGCCCGTAACCTTCGCCGCACAGGTCACCACCCCCGCCCTCGAGGTCCTCTCACGAGTCGAAGCGAAGCGCATGGACCCCTCCACCCAGTTCGCGGTCATCGCAGCCCGTGAAGCGTGGCGGGATTCAGGGCTTGAAGAGATTGATCATGACCGCTTTGCTGTCGCCTTTGCCACCGGCATCGGCGGCGTCTGGACGCTGCTGGATGCCTGGGACACGCTCCGCGCCAAAGGCCCCCGACGGGTGCTGCCCATGACGGTGCCCATGCTGATGCCCAACGGTCCCGCCGCGGCTGTCAGCCTCGACCTCGGCGCCCGCGCTGGAGCGCACACGCCCGTGTCGGCGTGTGCCTCAGGAACCGAAGCCCTGCATCAGGGACTTGAGCTGATCCGCTCCGGCAAAGCCGACGTCGTGATGTGCGGCGGCGCCGAAGCGGCCATCCACCCAATGCCCATTGCTGCATTCGCCTCCATGCATGCGCTGTCCCGCCGCAACGATGATCCCGAGCACGCGTCCCGGCCCTACGACACCGGGCGCGATGGGTTCGTCATGGGTGAGGGCGCTGGAGCACTCCTGATCGAGGCGGAAGAACACGCGCTGGCCCGCGGCGCCCGGATCTACGCCGAATTGGCTGGTACGTCGGTCACCGCTGATGCCTACCACATCACCGCCCCTGATCCCGGCGGACTGGGCGCAACCCGTGCCCTGAAGGCAGCCATGTTCGATGCCAGGGTGCAGCCGTCCGACATCGCCCACGTCAACGCTCACGCGACGTCCACCCCGGTGGGCGACAAGCCCGAGTACGTGGCGTTGAAGACAGCTCTCGGCTCGCATATCGACAATGTTGCGGTGTCGGCGACCAAGTCACAGACCGGCCATCTACTGGGCGCCTCGGGAGCAGTAGAGGCAGTCATGACGGTTCTTGCTGTGTACGACCGCAAGCTGCCCGTGACCATCAACCTGGAAAATCAGGATCCCGAGATTCCGTTGGACATCGTTACCACCGAACGAACGCTGCCCGAGGGCGACCTGGTCGCCTTGAGCAACTCGTTTGGCTTCGGTGGACACAACGCAGTGATTGTGGTGCGCAGCGTCTAGCCAGTCGCTAGTGGAACCGTTGACGCAGAAGGCGCCGGCCCTCGGGGCTCGGCGCCTTCTGCTGTAGGAATGGTGACAGGCTGTTAGGCGTGGTCAGCCCGCTCGTGGGTGTCAGCCCGCTCGTGGGTGTCAGCCCACCTGGTGGAGCCACCTGACCGGCGCGCCCTCGGCGGCATGGCGGAACGGTTCAAGCTCATCGTCCCACGACTCGCCAAGGGCCAGCGACAGCTCATGGTAAACAGCAGCGGGATCCCCCGCACCGGTTTCGTAGGCATAGCGGATGCGGTCCTCAGTGACCATGATGTTGCCATGCACGTCAGTGGTGGCGTGGAAGATGCCCAACTCGGGGGTGTGCGACCATCGGCCACCATCGGCGCCGGCGCTCTGCTCTTCGGTGACCTCGTAGCGCAGGTGCGCCCAGCCCCGCAGTGCTGAGGCCAGCTGGGCTCCGGATCCCTGGGATCCGACCCATGACAGTTCGGCCCTGGACATACCCGGTGAGGCGGGTTGAGGGGACCACTCAAGATCGGTTCGCTGTTCAATCACCGAACCGATCGCCCACTCGATATGAGGGCATAACGCAGAAGGGGCTGAGTGAATATACAACACTCCGCGCGCCGTGATACCAGACATTCCATCCTCCATAGCTGTAGGTACGTCTTCCCCAACGACCTGCAACGGGAACGAAATCTTCTGGATGTGTCTGCCGACACGGCAGACTACGATTTATTCTGCCTTACATCGCCACATTGCGCCACTGTGACTATGGAGCTGCTACGTGCACTCATTTCCGAGACCATTCGCTAGGCCCGCGGATGGGCCTGCTCATAGCTCTTTCGGAGCCGGTCGACCGATACATGGGTGTAGATCTGGGTGGTGGCAAGGCTGGAGTGCCCGAGAATCTCCTGCACGGCCCTCAAGTCGGCGCCCCCGTCCAGAAGATGGGTGGCGGTACTGTGTCGGAGCGCGTGCGGACCGGTTGCCGAGGTGCCCTCAATGCCGGCGAAGAGTTTCTCGACCGTTGACCGGACCTGTCGCTGATCCAGCCGTCCGCCGCGTTGGCCGAGGAACAAGGCGTAACCGCTTCCGGGTGCGGCCAGCTCAGGGCGGCCACGGCGAAGCCAGTCATCCAGTGCATGGGCGGCGGGCACCCCATACGGAACGGTGCGTTCCTTATTGCCTTTGCCGACCACGCGGAGGGTGCGGCGGTCCATATCGAGGTGGTCAACGTCGAGACCGACCAACTCCCCCACCCTGATACCCGTGCCATAGAGCACCTCGACGAGTGCGGCGTCCCTGATCGCCACCGGGTCACCCTCGGCTGCAGCAGTGCGCAGTGTTCCAAACACCCCATCGAGCTGCTTTCCGGAAAGGACTCCCGGCAGCGTCTTTTCCCGTTTGGGGGCGCGGAGGCGCAGCGCCGGATTCGCGTCGATGAGTTCCTCGCGCACCGCCCAGGCCAGGAAACTCCGGACGGTGGCTGCGCGCCGAGCGATAGTCGACCGTGCCTGGCCCTGCGCATCCATCGATCCCAGCCAGCATCGGAGATCAGCCAGGGTCAACTCATCCAGGCTGGTCACCCCCGCAGTGTGAGCGAAGCGGAGCAGCCCGCCAAGGTCGGTGAGGTAGGCGCGGATCGTGTGGACCGAGCGGTTGCGTTCAGCGCTCAGGTAGCTCTGGTACCGCTCCACGATGGGTTCGAACGATTCGGGCAGTTGCTGCATCCTCCTACTGTGAGCCCTGAGAGGTGCATCCTCAAGGAGGCGCTCCGCGCCGCGGTTCACGGGCCGGTCAGGTGCGATTCAAAGGGCGGTCTAGGGCTGCCACGGTCTGCCACGGCTGTTCACGGGCTGCCACGGGCTGCGGATGGAATCGCTGTCAGGCCGCCGGTCGGGCAGCATCACCCGCCTCAAGGTCGAGCAGGAACCTTTTGACGTCCGGGCCGGCAGAGTACCCGGTGATTCCGCCGGTGGACCTCACCACCCGGTGTCCCGGGATGATGATAGCCAACGGGTTGACCCGGATAGCGGCACCGATGGCCCTCCCCATCGACGGATTGCCCAATTGGGCGGCCAATTCCTTGTAACTGCGCGTTTCGCCGTAGGCAATGCCCAACACGGCGCCCCAGACCTGCTGCTGAAAATCGGTTCCGCTGGCGTGGACGGGCAGGCTAAAGGCTCGTCTTGTGCCTGCAAAGTAGGCCGAAAACTGATCCGTGGCACGCTCATAGGTGGCGGCGTCTGCCTTCAGGGCTGCAACGGTGATGCCGCTGTCTGCTGGGTTTTTACCTTCGGGCTTCCTTACTCCTACCTCCTTGCCATGCGACTCCCTACCGCCCGGACCCTCGGCTTTGGGTCCCGACGGTGTGGCCGGTGGGCCCACCGGTGTACCCGCAGCGCTTTGGGCGACCGCGAGCGTGGCGAACGGGACTCCGACGGCCGATGGCACCGGCTGCGGTTCATGGACTTCGTGATAGACAGCCGTCAGTGCACCTCGTTCCACGACCAGTAATAGCCTGCCGATTGGAGAGGCGATAAATCGATGAGTCTTCATGGGATGGTTCCTTTCTTATCGTTGCTTCTCAGGTGTGATGGCGGTGGATGTTTCCGCGACGCCAGCCGCCGTCGTCGGTTCGTTCCGCGAGGGCGCTGAGATCCAACCGGCTCAGCCCCGCCAGGACATCACGGACACTCAGGCCAGCGACCGAGGCGAGCTTGTCGACAGTGGTGGACGCCCGCACAGGGAGGGCGTCGAGGAGGAGTAGGTCTTCGACACTAAGTCCGTCGTGAACCGCCACCTGCTGGTCGGGTTCGGGGACGATCATCGCGCCGATCGGCCCAGCGAGTTCGGCGATCTCCGCAGCGTCGGTGACGCAGATGGCGCTTCCGTCGCGCAGCAGCCGATGGCATCCGGCCGAGTTCGCCGAATGCACAGATCCCGGCACTGCCCCGACCGCTCGTCCCAGGCCTGCCGCGTGGTGCGCGGTGTTCAGTGCCCCAGACCGCCACCGTGCCTCAACAACCACTGTCACCGCGCACAGGGCGGCGATGAGACGGTTGCGTTGCAGGAACCGCCACCGTGTTGGAGAGGAGCCGGGCGGTACTTCCGCGACCAGTAGGCCGCGTCGCGCTGTTTCGCGGAGCAGTTGCTCGTTGCCCGCGGGATAGTAACGGTCGACGCCGCACGCAGTTACCCCGATGGTCGGCACCGGGCGGTCCTCTCCCGCCGCGGCAAGTGCAGAGCGGTGCGCCTGGGCGTCGATCCCGTAGGCCCCACCCGACACCACGGTGTAGCCACGCATGACCAGGCCAGCCGCGATGTCCCCCGTGACGGCTGCCCCATAGGCGGTGCTGTCCCGTGAGCCAACTACTGCCACCATCCGGTCAAGTTCGGGCAATCCCGCTGAAAGGTCACCCCGGGCCCAAAGGCAGGAGGGGGCTGAAAGCTGCAGGTCGTCAAGTGCTCCGGGCCACAGGGCGCTTTCGGGGGTAATCAGGATTCCGCCGAGCCGTTCAAGCGTTGCGAGATCCCGGTCGGGCGCAAGGTCGGCGACTCGTGGTTTCCACCGTTCCAACGCCTGCTGGAGTGTCTGAGCGCGGCTACTGATCCCGTGCGATTCCAACAGTTCTGCTATTTCGCGGGCTATCAGTGCTCCGACCACTACTTGACCGGTGGCGATCCTCAAGGCGTCGACCGGTCCAGCGGCGACGGTCAGGGCGAGACCTACCGTGTCAGATGGTTCAAAGAGCCGGGAGAGGGCGGCCCGGGCGATGACCGTTGGATCGGTCGAGATGGTCATGAGGCACTCTCCTGCAAGCGAAAATTCAAGGCAACCTCAACGTCGTAGGTGGTGGGTGATGTGCGTCCGCCCAGATCGGCGAGGGTCCAGGCCACCCTGAGCACCCGATCGTGCCCGCGCATCGTCAGGGTCTGCTTGTCCATAGCCCGGTCCACTGGTGCTGTGACGGTTCTCGGTAGCTTGAGCTCGTCGTTCAGCACCGCGGAGGACATCTCGGCATTGGTGGTGGCGTCCCATGCGGCCAGCCGTTCCCGTTGGGCAGCACGCGCTGCGGCGACCCTGCCCGCGATGACATGTGACGCTTCGGCCGTTGCGCCGTCGGCGTAGTCGGCAAGGGAGACCCGGGAGACGGTGAGCTGGAGGTCCACCCGGTCGAGAAGCGGTTGGGAAAGGCGGTTGAAGTATCGGCGGCGGCGTTCTGCGGAGCACACGCAGTCAATCCCTTTACCGGTGGCCAGGCCGCAGGGACAGGGATTGAGCGCCATCACGAGCTGAAACCGGGCGGGATAGGACGCGGTGCCCGCCGAGCGGTGCAGCACCAGTTCTCCACTCTCCAACGGTTCGCGGAGCGCCTCAAGGACACCGCGCTGGTATTCGGGGGCCTCGTCGAGAAAGAGCACGCCGCGGTGCGCCCGCGATGCCGCGCCGGGGCGTGGAATGCCGCTACCGCCGCCAATGATTGAGGCGGTCGACGACGTGTGATGGGGGCTTTCAAAGGGCGGTCGTCGCTGCAAGCCGCGACAGGAGAGGATTCGCCCGAGCGAGTGGATGGCTGTCACCTCCATTGCCTCCTCGTCGCTGAGGTCGGGGAGAATGCCGGGCATGCGTTCGACCAGCATTGTCTTACCGGCGCCGGGTGGGCCCACCATCATCATGTGGTGGGCACCGGCCGCAGCGATTTCGACGGCGAAGCGGGCAGTGGATTGGCCGGCAATGTCGGCCATGTCCTTCAGCGGGGCCCGTGAAGGTGGCGACACAGGCGCAGGTGCCGGCACCGAGCTCAGCCTGGAATCGGGGAGAGTCACTCGTGCTGGATCGGCGCCGAAGGCGAGGAATACCTCGGCCAGGCTGGCGAACCCTTTCACCTCGGCCTGCGGAACCAGCCCTGCTTCCCCGTGGTTTCCGGTGGCCACGACAAACCGCGTGTAGCCGGCCTTGACACCAGCCATGACGGCGGGGAGCACTCCGCTGACCGGCCGCAGCCGACCGTCGAGGCCCACTTCGGCAATGAACACCGTATCGGCGCAGCCGCGAACATCTCCGGTGGCGGCCAGCGCTGCCATCACGATGGCCAGGTCAAAACCTGAGCCTCGCTTGTGAAGTGAGGCGGGAATCAGGTTGACGGTGATCTTCCGGCGGCTGAGGGGAAGACCAGCGTTACGGGCGGCTGCCCGAATCCGTTCGCGGGCCTCATTCAGCGACGCGTCGGGGAGTCCCAGGATCACGAAGGCAGGGAGGGTTTGCCCGATGTCGGCCTCCACCTCGACGATGTAGCCGTTCAGCCCGACGAGCGACACTGCATAGGTGCGTCCCAGTGGCATCAGCTCACCGCCCTCAGGTACTCGATCTGCGGATGACCGGTGCCGTCGTCAACCACTGCCACAGCATCCACCCGCACCTCCAGGAAGCGCAGGTCATGGGCAAGGGCCCATTGAGCCGCCAGCAGATAGAGGCGCTGCAGCTTGGCTGCGTTGATGCCCTCCAGCGGATGGCCAAAATCCAACGAGGAGCGGGTCTTCACCTCAATGACAACCAGGGTGGAGCCGTCAATGGCCACCAGATCAATCTCGCCGTGCGGGCACCGCCAATTATGATCCACCAGATCCAAACCCACACCTTCGAGATACGCGGCAGCCAGCGCCTCTCCCCTACGGCCCAACCTGTCTTTCGCCAACATCACAACACCTCCGGTTCCAGCTTGATCTGGCTGGCACCGGTGGTGTCACGAAATGTCGGCTATGTGGGAAAACCCACCGGCACCCGTCCTGTGCAGGACGGGTGCCGGTGAAGGAGGGTAAGCAACGGCCGGTTTGGAAGTCGGCGGGTTTGGCGGACTAGGCGGGTTGGACCGGGCTAGACCGGCTAGCGCTCCAGGACCGATTCGATCTGACCCATCGCCTCTTTGATGCCTTCTTCCATTCCCATGGCGATCATTTTCTCCAGCTGGTCGAGACTCTCAAAACTCGACACGGTCGTCATTCGAGTCCCGCCGTCGATGGCCTCGAAGGTGACTGAACCATGGGTAGTTCCTAGCTCATCCACCGGGGCTCCGTTGTCATCGGCGAATCCGTCGTCGAACTCAAGATGAGTCGGCTCAGTGATGGTGGTGAACGTCCACCAGCCGCGGCTCTTCTCCCCATTGGGACCGGTCATGAAGTAGCCGGCCTTCCCACCCGGGACGAAGTCGTGGCTTTCGAAGGTTGCGGGCCAAGTGGGTGGACCCCACCAGCGCTCGAGTTGCCGCGGGTCCGCCCACACCTGCCATAACCGCTCGGCGCTTGCCTCGAATTCGGCAATGACTGTGAGGGTCAATGCCTCGGGGTCTTTGTGTGAACTGATAACTGTCATGATGGTGATTTCCCTTGTTCCTCAGCCAGGATGGCGGAAATCCGGTCGACGCGTTGCCGCCAGATCGCCTCGTACTCCTCAAGCAGCCGCCGTGCCCGTCTCAACCCATCAAGATGGACCCGCACAATCTGCTCCCGTCCGCGCTTCTCCTTCGTCACAAGAGACGCGCGCTCCAGGACCGCCACATGCTTTTGCACCGCGGCGAAACTCATGGCGTAGTGGGCGGCCAAACCGGATACTGAATGATCACTGACCAGTGCTCGGGCGACAATGTCGCGCCGGGTGGCATCGGCGAGTGCCTGAAGCAGGCGGTCCACTTCGACCTCGGATCGCTCATCTATAACCATGCGGTTGTACGTTAGCGGGCGCCGGGCAAGGCGTCAAAAGGTAGGTGGGAGATCAGTTCCCGAGCGAGCCGTCTTTGGGGAGCGCAATGTCGTCCGACTTGGTCAGTTCCTCGACGTTGACGTCCTTGAAGGTGATCACCCTGACATTTTTCACGAACCGCGCCGTGCGGTAGACATCCCATACCCACGCGTCCTGGAGCGTCAGATCGAAGTAGATCTCGCCATCGGCCGATCGCGCCTGCAGGTCGACGTGGTTGGCCAGATAAAATCGACGTTCGGTTTCCACAACGTAGCTGAACAGGCCGACCACGTCGCGGTACTCGCGGTAGAGCTGCAGCTCCATGTCGGTTTCGTAGTTCTCAAGATCCTCAGCGCTCATGTCCCCATCATCTCCCACTTTCCATCCGCGGCATGCTGATTCGGCCCCTGGTCCCCAACCGCCAGGTGGTGCGGTGCAGGCCGGTGGGACCCAGCCCGTCGATCGCTGCGCGGTGACCAACGGTGGCATACCCTTTGTTGATGTCCCAGCCATACTGCGGATGGTCGGCGGCGTAGGCCACCATCATGGCGTCCCGCTCCACCTTGGCCAGCACGCTCGCCGCAGCGACGCTGAGGCACTTCAGATCGGCCTTGATCCGGGTGTGGACGGGAACGTCGCAGCCGGTCACCACCTCCGCCACAGCGGTGCGAAAGGCGCCGAGGGTGGTGGCTTCAGTATCGAACGTCTCGGCGTCGAACAGTGCCGCCTGCTCACGCGGTGAAAGCCAATCGTGGTTCCCGTCGAGGATCACCGCATCGGGCCGCACGGTAGCAGCCACCTGCTCCCACGCCCGGTTGCCTGCCAACTGCAGCGCACGCATCAGCCCGACGGTGTCTATCTCGGCGGCGCTGGCATGCCCCACCCCGTGGGCGAGGGCCCATTTTTTGATCCGCGGTACCAGTTGGACCCGGTCCGCTGGCGACAGCAGCTTGCTGTCCCGTACCCCCCTCAGCCCCTTGACGGCGCCCAGATCGATCACGACAAGCCCTACCGAGACCGGTCCGGCGAGGGCTCCCCTGCCAACCTCGTCGCATCCAGCCAGGTACCGGTGGCCGGCATCGAGGAAGGACCGCTCAAAGCGGAGAGTCGGAGCGGCTGACCTCATCGCGATGAGGGGGCCGTCTCGCCTGCCGCGACCGCGGGTTCGGGCACGCTATCGAAAACGCCGGGGTAGTTGCCGAGGAAACCGGCCCGATCCAGCGGCCAGGCGATCACCGCCGCTTTACCTTCAATGTCCTCCACGTCGATGAACCCGGAGTTTGGTTTATCCATGTTGGCGCGGGAGTCTGCTGACGCGTTGCGGTGATCGCCCATCACCCAGATTTTCCCTTCGGGGACTGTCACGTCGAATTCGGTGTCGGAGGGGCTCGCGCCAGGAAAGAGGTACGGCTCCTCAAGAGGTTCGCCGTTGACGGTGATCCGCCCGTCGTCGTCGCAGCAGACCACCCGGTCGCCGGCCATGCCGATCACCCGCTTCACCAGGTGCTGCTGGGTGTCATCCGGGGCCAGCCCCACAAAGATCAGCCCGTCCTTGACCCAGTTGGAGCCGGGACCGGTGCCGGGCGGCGGCGTGGGCAGCCACCCTTCGCTGTCCTGGAAGACGACGACGTCGCCGCGCTGCAGGTCAAACGGTGCGGGTACGAGCTGGTTGACGAAGATGCGGTCGTCAACCTCGAGGGTGTTTTCCATCGAGCCCGAAGGGATGAAGAAGGCCCTGAAGAGGAATGTCTTGATGAGGAAGGACAGCAGGATCGCTATGCCCACGATAATGAGGATTTCCTTGAGCCAGCCGCCTAAGCCGCGGGCGCCGTCGTCGTCGGTCTTTTTCCTTTTCGAGGAGCCACGACGGTGGCTCCGCGCCGACGAGGCGCGGGTAGCATCCGGACGGGCGTCAGCGTCGTCGTTGGGCTTGCCGGGGATGCTCGTTGCCATCTGCAGGTCACTACCTCAAAGTTGGTGGTCGGTCAATCGGTGAAACGTTCAATGGGGCCATACCGTGAGGGCGGCCAGATGGTGTGCACTGCCCGGCCAAGGACCCGGTCAGTCGAGACCAGTCCCCCACCCGGTGCCCCCAGCAGCGACCGTGAATCGAACGACGCTGAGCGGTGGTCGCCCATTACCCACAATTTACCCTGTGGGACCGTAACCTCGAACTGTTGGTCGCTAGGGGCATCTGAGGGGAAAACGTAGGGCTCCGCGAGCTGGTTCCCATTGACCTCGATCTGCACACCCGGGCTGCTGCAGCAGGACACCGTGTCTCCGCCGACGCCGAGTACCCGTTTGACGTAGACGGTGTCGCTGCCCGACACGCCGAGCCAGTGCCCCAGCGTGCCAAGGATTTCGGCGGGTCCACCCCCACTGATCGGGTCAAAAGACCCCCGGCCGTCGAAGACAATGACGTCGCCGCGCTGCGGTTCCCCGTCGACCCGGGAGACCAGCACCCGGTCACCTTCCTCGAGGAGCGGTTGCATGGACGCGGAGGGGATGTAGTAAATGTCGGCGACGGTGGCCCTGAGGACAGAGGCCACCACCACGGCAATAAGGAGTGCGGACAGCACAAAACGCCAGCCCCGAAGGGGCCGGCGTTCTGGTTGAGCTCGCGCACCATGCCCGGGACGATCCGATCCAGGCATGGTGCGGTTCACAAAGGGTGTTACTTGGCGGTCTTGGGTTCGCGCTTTTCCTTGATCTTGGCGGCCTTGCCGCGGAGGTCGCGCATGTAGTACAGCTTCGCGCGCCGGACGTCGCCGCGGGAAACGACCTCAATCTTGTCAAGGACTGGGGAGTGAACCGGGAAGGTACGCTCCACGCCTACACCGAAACTGATCTTACGGACGGTGAAGGTTTCGCGGAGGCCATCGCCCTGACGGCCAACAACAAAGCCCTGGAAGATCTGGACACGGGTGTTCTTGCCTTCAATGATGTTGACGTGCACCTTGAGGTTGTCACCGGCGCGGAATGCAGGAATGTCGGTGCGCAGTGATGCTGCATCGACGGAGTCAAGAATATGCATGGTTGTTGCTCCTGGTGAACGCCACAGGTCATTCACGTTGGTCACAGCGGGCAGGGCCTAGGCAATGTCCGCCGGAAAATTAGGAGACCGGCAGACTCATAGGTGGGCCGCCGGCGTGTCAGCCTGTTGGTAGTTCTCCCCCTGTGGCAGGGAACAACCCAGTCGACACAAACGCCAATTATGCCATATCGACGAGCTCGGTCAGTCATCGCCTGGCGAGGCACCGTCGGACCGCCGCTTCAGCCCGCCGTCGACGACGACGTACCCCAAGTCCGCCAACGCTGCCAGGTCCGCGGTGCTCAGCGTTTCAGTCGACAGCCCTTCCAGCAGGTCCGGCCGGCGCTGGGCTGTGCGACGGAACTGCTCGTCACGCCTGAACTGGGCGATTCGTGCGTGGTTGCCGCTGAGCAGGACCTCGGGGATCCCCCGGCCACGCCAGTCGGACGGCTTCGTGTAGACCGGATACTCCAGCAGCCCGTCGGCATGGGACTCTTCGACGAGTGACTCCGGGTTGCCCACCACTCCGGGCAGCAACCTGCCGACGGCTTCGACCATCGCGAGCACGGCCACCTCTCCGCCGTTGAGGACGTAGTCGCCGAGGCTCACCGGCCGGACCTCGAACTGCTCGCTGGCCCAGTCGAGCACCCGCTCGTCGATCCCCTCGTACCTCCCGCAGGCGAAGGCCAGCTGCGGCTCCTCAGCAAGTTCATTGGCCATGCGCTGAGTGAACACCTCCCCCGCAGGAGAGGGAACAATCAGCACCGGGCGACACTCCGCCGGCGACTCGTCAATCACTGACTGCAGAGCCAACGCCCACGGTTCAGGCTTCATCACCATGCCCGCACCGCCGCCGTAGGGCGTGTCATCTACGGTGCGGTGGCGGTCGGTGGTGAACCTGCGCAGGTCATGGACCCGCAGATCGAGCAACCCGTCCTGACGCGCCTTGCCGATCAGCGACAGGTCAAGGGCGGCCAGATACTCGGGGAAAATACTGACGACGTCGATGCGCACTTAGCGTCCGCTGCCCTCGGTACCGGCCGGGGCGTCGTTTGCGGGGGCGTCGTCGTCGAGCTCGCTGACTTCCCCATCATCGGGACCCGCCTGGTTGGAGCCCGGCAGGTTCAGTTCGAACAGGCCCGCCGGTGGGGTAAGCAGCACGTAGCCGCCCGCCACATTGACCTCGGGAACAATTTCGTTGACGAAGGGCACCAGCGTCTCGTGTCCGGCGGAGGTTTCGACGATCAGCAGATCCTGCACCTCGAGGGTGCGAAGACCGCTGACCTTGCCAACGACGTCGTCCCCGACCCGCGCTTCAAGGCCGATTAGCTCGTGTTCGTACCAGGCGTCGTCGTCGTCGTCCTCAGCCTCATGGGTATCGATGAAAAGTTTGGCTCCGCGGAGGGTTTCGGCGGCATTGCGATCGGCGTACCCGTCGAAGCCGAGGATCAGGATGTCCTTGTTCCAGCGGGCGCCACTGACCGTCAGCGGGCCAAGGGTGGCCGGTTCAGCGCGGAAGATGGCACCCGCCTCGAACCTGTCCTCCGGCGCGTCGGTGAATAGCTGCACGGTGACCTCGCCGCGAATACCGTGGGGCTTGCCAATCCTGGCAACCTGTACTTCCATCTGACACTCCTGGGTTGGGTGGGCACAAATTTGGCCCCGCCACCATTATCCGGTGCGGGGCCAAACTTAGTAATCTAGTGTGCTGAAGCGCTGTTAGCCTCGGCGGCGGTCCGTATCGACGACGTCCACGCGCACCGGTTCGCCATCGGCGAGGGCTGACACAACGGTGCGCAAGGCGCGGGCTGTGCGGCCCTGGCGACCGATAACGCGGCCCAGATCGTCCTGATGAACCCGCACCTCGAGGGTTTCCCCACGGCGGTTGTTCTTCAGGGAAACCTTGACATCATCAGGACTGTCGACGATTCCCCGGACGAGATGTTCCAGCGCTTCTGCCAGCAATTTACTTGGCCTCGGCGGTTTCCGTCTCGGCGTCGACTGGTGCCTCGGCGTCGGACTTCTTGGCCTTGGGGGTGATGGCTTCAGGAACGATTACCGAACCCTTTTCTGGGGCGACGAAGGCTTCCTTGGGAGCCTTGGTCCGCAAGGTTCCCTCCTGGCCTTCGAGTCCCTTGAACTTCTGCCAGTCACCGGTGATCTTGAGCAACACGGCGACCTGCTCGGTTGGCTGTGCGCCAACGCCGAGCCAGTACTGCGCGCGGTCCGACTTGATCTCGATGAACGAGGGCTCCTCGGTGGGGTTGTACTTACCGATCTCCTCGAGGGCACGGCCATCACGCTTGGCGCGTGCATCCATGACGACGACACGGTAGAAAGGTGCGCGGATTTTACCCATGCGCTTCAGGCGAATCTTTACGGCCACTGTTGTGGTCACTCCTTGATGATCTAAAGGGGCGAGCCCTACTCAGTGCTCCCGTGGGGCGGGCCACCTCTGAGGGTTCAAAAGGACAAGATGCGCGCGCAGAGAGAGGGGCTGCCCGGATCGAGTACAGCTCTATTGTGCCAGATAGCTGACGCCAGCACGAATCACGCCACACTAATTTATGGCTACCCGGATTTTGTTGTTCCACGGATCATTGAAGCGTAGTTCGCTGCCGGTGTGGTGGTTTTCAATGCCGGCGACTTTCAGCCTGTCAGCCAGTGCACCCACGTGGTCCTGGGCTGGGACACGGATGAGCACTTCACCCAGCCCGAGTGTGTCTTTCCGTGGTCCGGCGCCGAGGCTGTTCCACACATTCATCGCCATGTGGTGATGGTATCCCCCAGCAGACACAAACAACGCCTGCCCATGCCAGCCGGCGGTGCGTTCGAAGCCGAGTGTGTCGACGTAGAAGTCTTCGGCGGTCGCCACATCTCCCACCTGCAGGTGAACATGCCCGACGACGGCGGCCGCCACTTTCTGGGCTGTCACCGCTTCCTGGGTCAGGTGGTCCCGCAGGTAGTCCTCGACCGGAAGTCGGAGGCTGTCCATGACGACTGACTTTCCACTGCCGTCGGTGTTCCACTGCCAGGTGTCGCGGGGCTTGTCGAAGTACAGCTCAATCCCGTTGCCTTCGGGGTCGGTGAAGTAAAAGGCCTCGCTGACCAGGTGGTCCGCGCTGCCCACGTAGAGTCTGGCATCGTACTGGGCGGTGGCGGCGACCGTAGCGGCCAGAGCCGACCGGTCATCGAAGAGGAGTGCGGTGTGGAAAAGTCCAGCCTCGCCCCGGGCCGGAAGCTGGAGGCCATTAGCCGGTGTGAGGTGAATCAGCGGCGTGTTTCCGCGGCCGAGGTTCACCCCCTCGCCAGTTTCCTCGATGACTTCGAGTCCAAGGGCTCGTTGGTAGTAGTCGGACATCGCTGGCAGGTCGCCCACCTTGAGGAGCACGGTGCCCATGGACAGCTCGTCGGGCAATAGATCCTGGGGATTCGTCATGAGGTTCTCCTTTTTACGTGACGCGCTACAAGGCACAACTACTTGAAACTTCAAGTTATTCCCGGACGTGGTGCGTTCCTGGTCCGGCGCCGATCTCCAGCGGCTGGCTGGTGGGCGAGATTGCCCAGGTTGTGGCGCGTGTTCGGCGTGTAGGCCGCCCGACACGCCGTCGATGGGCCGTTTTCGGGCGGAGAAGGTGAGCAGACCGGCACGGATGTGGCGCCTTCGGGCGGCTACAGCGCTATGCGCATGATCACGCGCTGGCCGATCTGGTCGAGGCCGATGGTTTTTTCATGGCGTCGGACCTCCAGCAGTGCCGGGGACGGGTGCCGGGCCATCTCAAATCCGCAGCTCTCATAGAGCGGGGCGTTGAACGGTACAGCGGAGAAAGTAGTGAGGGTCAGTGCGGTGTATCCCTGCGCGCGGGCCCAGTCCTTCGAAGCTTCGACCAGGGCCCGGCCGATCCCCCTGCCCGCGTGGCGCGGAAGGACAGCCAGTTGCTCAAGGTGCGCGCCGCCGTCGAGCTCCTCCAGACGGGCGAACCCGACACACGGGCGCCCGACAACCAGCAGCTTCAGCGAGAGTGCCAGCTCGGCCCGCGAGGCTCCGGCCGGTAGCGACACCGGCAGAGGTGCGCCGCCGATGAAGGTCAACAACGAATCAGCTGTCGCCTCGATGACCGGCAGAAAGGCGATATCCAGCGGTTCGGCGTCGCGGATGCTGATCATCCGATCAAGTGTAGGGCGAGACCAGGCCGGTCAGGGCGCCGAGCGGCCTGCGCTGCGGGGATCAACCTGGACAGGCGGGTCAGTCTGGACCTCGTGGACCGAAATACCGCTCACCGGGGTCCAGGCTGACGTCCCGTGTCCAGGATGCTCACCGTTGCCGGATTGTGGCACGGAAGGTCTTCATGAGTGAGCGGGATTTGCGTGCACAGCGATGAACTCCCGGATCAGGGTGTCCCCCTCGGTTGCGTCCTGCGGTCGATGGCCGCCCGGGGCAACCACGTGGTGGGCGCCGGTGACCGCGAGATAGTCGGCGATCTCCTCGTAGAGCGGTTCCCAGCCGCCGGTCACGATCAACGTCGGGACCCCGGGAACGATGTCCAGCGGCGCCTCCCACGGCGGCAACTGCATCTTCAACCGTCGGGCGGCGCGGCGGGCCTCGGATGTGGCAGGATGCCTTGCCTCGGTGGAGAACACGAGCCGGACAAACTCCTGCAGGAACGCTTCATCCGACAGAGAATCCCGGCGTTGATATAGCGGCTCGACCAGCGCCCGGTGCGCAGCGGTGGCAGGCAGGTCGGCGGTCAACGAAAGGCAGGCGGGCTCGATGAGTACCAACGACCGGACCAGATCGGGCCTGTCGACGGCGGCCATCATCGCCGAAATGGCGCCATGCGAATGGGCCACCAGATGCCCGCCGTCGCCGAGGGCATCGACAACAATCCGCTGGTCCTCGGCGAAGTCAGGGGGCAGCGGGTCAACCCCGGCCTCGAACCCATGACGGCGCAGGAAGAGGCAGTCGTACCTACCCGCCAGGGCGTGCTGGGTTGGCCAGGCGGCGGCGCCAAAGGCACCGCCGCCGTGGACAAACACGAGTCGTTCCTGGGTCATGGCGCCGCTCTTAGGTCTCCGGGATGGATCGAGTCACCACACATGACGGGACTCGCGCCCGAAATCGATCATTTCTGGTGACTCGATCCGAGGGTGTTGCGGGGGGCTACTTGCCGAGGAACTTGTCGAAGCCCTTCGGGAGGTTCAGCGACGACGGGTCGAAGTCGTTCTGCGCGCCGAAGGCCGCCCCGGACGGAACGGACGGTCGGTTGCGCCGCGCCTCGGCGTCGACCCGCTCCTGGGCCGCCTTGGCCGGGTTGCCCGACTTCGCCTTTTTCTTCCCCTTGGCTACAGCCTTGCCTTTGCGTGCTCCACCGTTGAACCCGCCGGGACCTGCCACGCCGGGCATCCCCGGGATTCCCCCGCCGGAGGCCATCTTCTTCATCATCTTCTGCGCCTGGCCGAAACGCTCCAGCAGGCCGTTGACCTCCGAAACATGCACACCCGAACCGCGCGCGATCCTGGCGCGGCGCGAACCGTTGATGATCTTCGGCGCCACCCGCTCATGCTTGGTCATGGACCGCACGATCGCCTCGACGCGATCGATCTCGCGCTCGTCGAAATTCTCCAGCTGTTCCCGCATCCCGGCGGCGCCCGGCATCATCATCAGCATTTTCTTCATGGAGCCCATGTTGCGGATCTGTTGCATCTGCGCCAGGAAGTCGTCGAGCGTGAAGTCCTCCTGGTCGGAGAACTTCTGCGCCATCCGCGCGGCTTCGTCCTTGTCCCACGACTTCTCCGCCTGCTCGATCAGCGTGAGAATGTCGCCCATGTCCAGGATGCGTGAAGCCATCCGGTCGGGGTGGAACAGCTCGAAGTCGTTCAGGCCCTCACCGGTAGAGGCGAACATGACCGGCTTGCCGGTGACCGACGCCACCGAGAGCGCCGCACCACCGCGGGCGTCGCCGTCGAGCTTGGTCAGGACCACACCCGTGAAATTGACGCCCTCGTTGAAGGCCTGCGCCGTGTTGACGGCGTCCTGCCCGATCATTGCGTCAATGACGAAGAGCACTTCGTCGGGGTTGACTGCATCGCGGATGTCGGACGCCTGCTGCATCAGCTCGGCGTCGATACCCAGGCGACCCGCGGTATCGACGATGACGACGTCGTACAGCTTGGTCCGTGCTTCGGCGACACCGGCGCGGGCGACGGCTACCGGGTCCCCAGTGGCGGTTTCGAATTCGGAGCTGACACCGGGATGCGGCGCGAAGACCGGCACGCCCGCGCGTTCGCCGTTGACCTGCAACTGCTTGACGGCGTTGGGTCGCTGCAGGTCACACGCCACCAGGAGCGGACTGTGGCCTTGGCCCTTTAGCCACTTCGCCAGCTTGCCGGCAAGGGTGGTCTTACCCGCACCCTGGAGGCCGGCCAACATGATGACGGTCGGGGGGTTCTTGGCAAGCCTGATGCGACGGGTCTCCCCGCCGAGGATGCCGACGAGCTCCTCGTTGACGATCTTCACGACCTGCTGGCCCGGATTCAGCGCCTGCGAGACCTCCAGCCCCAGCGCGCGTTCCTTGACCTTGGCGGTGAATTCGCGGACCACCGTGACCGCGACGTCGGCATCCAGCAGTGCGCGGCGAATCTCGCGAACAGTGGCGTCGACGTCGGCTTCGGAGAGCCGACCCTTCCCACGGAGGTTCTTGAAAGTTTCTGTCAACCGGTCAGAGAGTGAATTGAACACGCGCCGTGAACTGCTTTCTTCGATGGATGGTGGATCTGCTATCAAGGGTACCAACTGGGGCAGCTGGCGGGTTGCGGGACATCGCGGTAGCGAGGTGGCAGGGTGGTGGTGTGGAAACGCATACAAACTCAGTCCAGGACCAGACGCCGTTCTCCCCCGATCAGGAGGTCGCGACGCTGCTCATCCTCGGCGCGTCAGGCGATCTGACCGGCAGGCTGTTGCTGCCCGGCCTGGCCCGGCTGGTGCGGCACGGCCGAGCCGGTGGGCTCCATCTGGTGGGTGCCGGCTCCGACGACTGGAGCGCGGAGCGGTGGGCGACGCGGCTCTCGGATTCCTTCGCTGCCGCCTCCGAGGATGCCGACGACGACGGCCGGATGGCGCTGGGCGGGATCAGAGCCACCAGCGTGTACCGGCGGATTGACGTCACAGCGCCCGGTGAACTGGCCCGGCTGATCGCAACCCTGCGGGGGCCCGTCGCCGTGTACTTCGCGCTGCCACCGGCGATCAGCGAGCAGGCGTGCGAGCTGCTCTCCCCCACTGATCTTCCCGCTGGCACCCGGCTCGTGATGGAGAAGCCGTTCGGCACCGATCAGGCGGCGGCGTTCCGGCTCAATGAAACGCTGACCCGGCTGGTTCCCGAGGATCACATCCACCGGGTGGATCACTTCCTGGGCAAAGCCACGGTGCTGAACATTCTCGGCCTCAGGTTCGCGAACCGCCTGCTGGAACCGGTCTGGAATAACCTGCACATCGATCGGGTGGAGGTTGTCTACGACGAGGATCTGGCGTTGGAGGATCGTGCCCGCTACTACGACGGCGCTGGCGCCCTCCGCGACATGATCCAGAGTCATCTGCTGCACGCCATGGCCATCCTGGCGATGGAATCCCCGGTGAGCCTGCACGAACGCGACCTCAGGGACGGCATCGGCGCCGTGTTGCGTGCCAGTGAGGTTGACCCCGATTTCACCCGGAGCACCCGGCGCGCCCGGTATGTGGCCGGGACCATTGCTGGGCGGGACATTCCGGATTACGCGGCCGAGGCCGGAGTCGACCCCTCCCGCGGGACAGAAACACTCGCCGAGATCACCGTGTCCATCAATAATGCGCGGTGGGCTGGCGTGCCGTTCATCCTTCGGTCCGGGAAGGCGCTCGGCGTCAAACGCAAGGAGGCGCTCATCACGTTCAAACCGGTGAGTCATCTACCCGCCGGGTTCACCGGTCAGGACACGCCCACCCGGCTGCGGATTAGTTTCGGACCCGAGACGCTGCAGCTCGAAGTTGATGTCAACGGACCCGGGGACATCTTCTCCCTGGACCGGGCGGTCCTTGAGGCCAGACTCAACGCGTCGGAACTGCTGCCCTACGGCGAAGTCCTCGAAGGGGTGCTGACCGGCGACCCCACCCTGTCCGTTCGGGGCGACACCGCCGAGGACTGCTGGCGGATCGTGGATCCGGTACTTGACGCGTGGGCTGCCGATGAGGTGCCGCTGGATGAGTATCCGGCCGGGTCGTCGGGTCCCGCAGCCTGGGAGAGGTAGTTGGAACGGCAGCGCCCCTGCTGACCGCCGCCAAGCGCCGTCGTCGTCGTCATTAACCGCCGAAGCCACCCCTCGCTTCGGGAAACCCGCCGGTAGGCGGTGATCCCGGAGGTGAAAGGTGGCTTTTGTCCGGTGTCGTGGGACGGACTAGAGTGCGGCGTCGCCGCGTTCCCCGGTGCGAACGCGGACGGCGTCCTCCACCGGGATCACCCAGACCTTCCCATCACCGGCCCGACCGGTGTTGGCGGTCGAGACCAGGACATCAACAATGTCGGTGACCCAGGCATCGGCGACGAGCACCTCGACGCGAATCTTCTGGAGCAGGTCGACTGTGTATTCAGCGCCGCGGTACACCTCGGTGTGGCCGCGCTGCCTTCCGTAGCCGCTTGCCCCGCTGACCGTGAGACCCTGCACGCCGTAGGTTTCCAGGGCTCCGCGGACGCCGTCGAGCTTATCCGGGCGGACGATTGCCGTGACCAGCTTCATGAGTTCACCTTTTCCGAGACCTGCTCCGTGGCTGCGACATTGTGTGTGGGATGGAACTGTCCACCGACACCGAGCCCACCGAATTCGTAGGCTGTCTCGGCGTGCTCCGAGAGGTCGACGCCGGATACCTCGTCGTCAGCGGTGATGCGGAATCCGATGGTCTTGTGGATGCCGAGGCCGATGATTGCCGTCATGACCGCGGAGAGGGTCACGGCTACGAGGACCGAGATGACCTGGGCCAGCAACTGGCTGCCACCACCACCGTAGAAGAGCCCCCCACCTTCGCCGTCTACCGGCATGGCGATGAAGCCGAGTGCGAGGGTGCCGATGGTCCCGGCCACCAGGTGAACGGCGACGACGTCGAGGGAGTCGTCGAAGCCGAGCTTATATTTCAGGCCGACGGCAAGAGCGCACATCGCGCCAGCTACCAGGCCGAGGCCGATGGCACCGATGGGGCTGACGTTGGCGCAGGCGGGGGTGATGGCGACGAGACCGGCGACGATCCCCGAGGCTGCGCCCAGGGACGTTGGTCGCCCATCACGGAACCGTTCGAGCACCAGCCAGCCGACCATTGCTGCTGCCGGAGCGGCCATGGTGTTGACCCAGATGAGGCCGGCTTCCTCGGCGGAACCCGCGGCGCCACCGTTGAAGCCGAACCAGCCGAACCACAGCAGGGCTGCGCCGAGCATGACCAGTGGCACGTTGTGGGGGCGCTGCGCGGGATCCTTGCCGAAGCCCTGCCGCTTGCCGAGGATGAGCGCCAGGACCAGTGCCGCAACGCCGGCGCTGATGTGGACAACAGTTCCGCCGGCGAAGTCGATGGCTTCACCCACCGCACCGCCGACGGCACCGTCGGCGCTGAGTAGGCCGCCACCCCAGACCATGAAGGCAAGCGGGCAGTAGACGGCGGTGACCCAGATGGGGACGAACAGCGACCAGGCGCCGAATTTGGCCCGGTCGGCGATGGCGCCGCTAATGAGGGCAACAGTGATGATGGCGAAGGTAACTCCGTAGCCGGCCCCGATCATGTCCTCGGTGCCGATCAGGCCTTCGAGACCGAAGGAGGCGAAGGGATTACCGAAAAGCTGGGCGACGCCGTCGCCCCCTGTCATCGAGTAGCCCCACAGGACCCAGACGATGCCGACCAATCCGACGGCGATGAAACTCATCATCATCATGTTGAGTGCGGCCTTGGCGCGCGTCATGCCGCCGTAAAAAAATGCCAGCCCGGGTGTCATCAAAAGCACCATGGCGGCCGAAATCATTACCCAGACGTGACCTGCTGTCAGATCCATCGTCACATCCTCTCGCGAGTGGCGGGTAGATCCCGCACTAGCAAGTCTGCCCGCGCCGTGTTTCCGTGCCGTGAACCAATTGATTGCCGGGACGTTACAGAACTCGCGCCCCGGTAAAGACTGCATGACAGCTATGTTTCGGGCAGATGAACTGGCCCCACACTGCTGCGGGCCACCGGCTGGGGGTGACCACTGGGGGTAGAAAACGAAGGAGGCTGCGGGCTGGTTAGACTGGCTGGGAGCTGACAACGATGGAGACTAATGTCCGATTACCCCAATAGCCCCACGCCTGATCCTTTACCGGAGGAGACCGGGCAAGGATCTGCCCGGCGTGCCCGTCCGAGCCCCAAAGTGATGGTTGCTGCCGGGTTGGCCACCATTGGTGTCCTGGTCGGCGCGGGAGTTGGAATCTCCGCCCTGGTCCAGGAGGACGAGCCAGGGGCGACGACGTCGTCAGCCTCGCCGTCGTCGTCCTCGATGCCGAGCTCTGCTGCCGTCGAAACCTCGCCAGCTCCCCCACCGGAGCCGCTGCCTGAATCAACCGAGCCCCTTCCGCCGGCACCTACCGTGTTCTATGAGCAGGCCGGCCCCCCGGCAGGGTCGCCGCTTGAAGCCGTCGAACCAATGACCATCACGGTGTCTGACGAACCGACCGGCACCGAGCTGCCGTCCAACCTCATCGGACTGTCGCTTGAAGCGACCGATCTCGCAGATCCTCGGATGTCCGGCGACAATCCGGAGATAGTGGCCAGTCTGACCGGGCTGGGGCGGCCGATGCTTCGCTTCGGCGGCAACGCGGTGGACCGCCGGTTTTTCTGGACCTCCTCCAACGAGGCAATCCCCGGAAACCTTGAGGGCGATAAGGCGCGGCCCGTACGCGCAGTCGGCCCAGCAGACCTGGAGCGGGTCAACACCTTGCTGGAAGCCGCTGACGCCACGATCAGCCTGACAGTGGATATGGGTAACTACGATCCCGAGCGTGCGGCTGACATGACCATGCACGCGTCCAACATCTTCGGTGACCGACTGGTCGGAATCACCATCGGTAACGAACCCAATGGGTATCCCACTAACGGTCTACGGCCCTCCGACTGGGGCATCCCGGACTACCTGAACGAGCTGCAAGCCTACGCGGACGCAATGTACGAGGTTGCGCCAGAGGTGAAGATTGTGGGTCCGGGCACGTATGCGGAGGCCTGGTGGGAGCCGTTCACCCAGGCCGACCTGCAGCAGGAAAAGATCCTTTCGTTCCACCACTACCCGCTGTCGCAGTGCGACGGATCAAATGATCCCCTGGGCGAGCCCATCATGGAGAACCTGATGGCCGCGCCGATCCACGACCGCGCCGAGGACTACCGCCGCGCCGCCCTCGCCCCGGCCAGTGCAGCCGGACTGGAAACCTGGATTCCCGAAACCGGGATCTCGGCCTGCCCCGGATCAAACGAGACCACCAAGACCCACGCGTCAGCGCTGTGGAGCGTCGACTACGCACTGAGCGCCGCCCAGATCGGCATCCCCCGGCTGAGCTTCCACAGCTCACTGCTGACCTGCGAGGGCGGTCCTCCGATGTCATCCATTTGCTCGGGAGGGGCCTACCTTCAGCCTGATGCAACCTTCAACGAACGGGCCAACTACTACGGCCTGTCAATGGTTGCCGAACTCCCACCCGGAGCGTTCCTGAAGAACACCGCCGAGGGTGGTGGGCTGGCCTACAGCTACGTGGTCCAGCACGAGGATGGCAGCATCAGTGTGGTCCTGGTCAACGAGAACGACCCCGAGGTTGCTGCGCAGGCTGACGTCACAGTGCAACTACCCGCAGGTGCGCGCACCAGCTCCATGACCCAGCTCGCTGGTCCTTCCTACACCGCAGAGGACTCAACAGTGATCGACGGCGAGTTCGCCGCACCCATCCCGGCCGCCGATCGCCCGGCCATCCCCGGGTTCGTCCCGGGAGCGGAATCGGTGCAGCTGCCGGTGACGGCGGGCACCGTGTCGGTGTTCACGTTCACCTTCTAGCCCCACACGAAAGCGGCGCCCACGGAATCGTGGAGCGCCGCTTTCCTTGACCCGCTAGTTGAGCAGCGCGTCCACGAAGGTTTCGGCCTCGAACAGGGCCAGGTCGTCCGCGCCTTCACCGAGCCCCACGAGCTTCACCGGGACCCCGAGGCTGCGCTGGATCGCGACGACGATGCCGCCCTTGGCGGTGCCGTCGAGCTTGGTGAGGACGATGCCCGTCACGTTCACAACCTCGGCGAACACCCGTGCCTGGTTGAGGCCGTTCTGCCCGGTGGTGGCATCGAGCACCAGCAGCACCTCATCGACGGTGGCGAGCTTCTCGATCACCCGCTTCACCTTACCGAGTTCGTCCATCAGGCCCACCTTGTTCTGGAGCCGGCCGGCGGTGTCAATCATGACCACATCCACTTCGCCGTCGATGCCTGCCTTCACTGCCTCGAACGCGACCGACGCCGGGTCGGCGCCGTCGACGTCGGACCGGACCGTCGGCACGCCGACCCGCTGCCCCCAGGTCGCGAGCTGCTCCGCAGCCGCGGCTCGGAAGGTGTCGGCGGCGCCCAGCAGGACATCCTTGTCATCGGCAACGAGGACACGCGCCAGCTTCCCAACGGTCGTGGTCTTGCCTACGCCGTTCACGCCGACCACCAGCACCACCGCGGGGCGGTCGGCGTGCCGGTCGGTCGCGAGGGAACGGTCCATCGTGGGATCGACCAGCTTGACCAGTTCCTGGCGCAACATGTCCTTGACCTCGGCGGGGCTGCGGCTGCCGGCAACCTTCACCCGGGCCCGGAGCGCGTCCACCAGTTCCATTGTCGGTTCGGTGCCCAGGTCGGCGAGCAGCAGGGTCTCTTCGATTTCGTCCCAGACGTCTTCGTCGATGTTGTCGCGGGACAGCAGGGCGAGCAGACCCTTGCCCAGCGCATTATTCGACCGGATCAGCCGGGCCCGCAGGCGGGCCAGGCGGCCCTGCACCTCGTCGGGCGTCTCCACGGGCACGGTTTCGGTGCCGATGGTGGTCTCGTCGAGATCGCGCAGGTCATCGGGAACAGTTACATCCGGGGCAGCGACGTCGGGTGCGTGGACCATGCCCGAGGGCCGCTCCAGCGTATCGGTGGAGTAGGCGGACCTTCCACCGGTGACGGGATCGTCGTCGTCACGGGTGGTGGTGTAGGTACCCGGAGGTGTTCTGCGTCCCTTCAGCAGGAGCATGGCGAGTGAGCCGATCACCGCGAGGGAAATGGCTACGTAAATTACTATCTGGAGCGTCGTTTCGTTCACAGACCTAGCTTCTCATACGCCTCCGGCACGGCCCGGAGGAAACTGGTGAAAGACTGAACGCATCATGTTCAGCCTCAGACGCTCCCCCGCCACCGGCACGCCCGCCGTCGAACCCGCCGAACGCATCACCATCCCGCGGGAGATCCGGGTCCTGATCGCCGCTGCGTTCGTTATCGCCATCGGCTTCGGACTGGTGGCACCGGTGCTCCCGCAGTTCGCCCAAAGCTTCGACCTCCCACCGATCGTGGCCCGCCTTGACCTGGGGGTGACCGCCTCGGCCATCATCGTCAGCGCGTTCGCCTTCACCCGGCTGGTCTTTGCCCCGGCGGGCGGCAAGCTCGTCGAACGCCTCGGTGAACGGCCGGTCTATGTGTCGGGACTGTTGATCGTCGCGCTGTCGACTGCAGCGTGTGCGTTCGCCGCGGACTACTGGCAGCTGCTGATCTTCCGCGGACTGGGCGGTATCGGGTCCACTATGTTCACTGTGTCGGCGATGGGCCTGATCGTTCGGCTGGCGCCACCGGGCCTGCGCGGCAGGGTATCGGGCTCCTACGCTTCAGCTTTTCTGCTGGGCAGTATTTTCGGGCCCCTGATCGGCGGGTTGCTGGCTGTCTTCGGACTGCGGGTTCCGTTCCTCGTCTATGCGGGAGCCCTGATCATCGCCGCAGCAGTGGTCTTCTTCCAGCTGCGGGATTCGGCGCTCCGGGACAAGGCAGCCAACGCGGCGCCGCTCCCATCCCTGTCCGTGCGCGAGGCGCTCGGCGACTCCGCCTACCGGGCGGCGCTGGCATCGGGGTTCTCCAACGGGTGGTCCTCGTTCGGCGTGAGGATGGCGCTCGTCCCCCTGTTCGCCGCGGCCGTGCTGGGCGAAGGCCCTGAGGTGGCTGGCATCGCTCTGACCTTCTTCGCGGTAGGCACCGCGGTGGCCCTGACCTTTTCCGGCAGGCTGGCAGACCGGTTGGGCCGCAAACCCCTGGTGCTCACGGGGCTGGCCGTCAACGGGGCGGCGATGGCGGGTCTCGGCTTCACCACCGACCTGGTGATGTTCCTCGCGGTCTCTGTTGTCGCCGGTCTGGGTGCTGGCCTGCTGAATCCCGCCCAGCAGGCGGCCGTCGCCGATGTGATTGGCAACCAACGCAGCGGCGGAAAGGTGCTGGCAGCGTTCCAGATGAGCGCCGATACCGGCGCCATCATTGGGCCCATCATCGCCGGACTGCTCGTTGACGCCCTGTCCTTCGGATGGGCATTCGCCCTGACCGGCGTCGTCGCGTTTGCGGCGTTTCTGGTTTGGCTGGGCGCGCGCGAAACGCTTCCAGGAAAGGCTGGCCCCTAAGCGCCCGTTAGCCGGTAGTCACGCCGGCGCGAACCGCTGCAACAGCGATCTGCACACGGTTGTCCACGCCCAGCAGCTGCATAACCTGTGCCAGCCGCGCCTTGATCGTCGCCTCGCTGAGATTCATCTTCCGCGAGATCTGCAGGTTGGTCTGCCCGTCAGCCAAAGCGCCAACAATGAGCAAGTCCCGTCCGCTCATCGACTCGAAGCGGCTCACCACCTGCGCATCCATGCCGGCCACCGGGCGTGGCGCGTGCCGACAGGCTGGGAAGACGGCGTTCACCACCCCGCCCCGGTGCACGATGCGCAGGGCGGCGGCAATATCCTCGACAGTGAAATCCCGCACAATGTAACTCGATGCCCCAGCGGCGAAGGCCGCACCCATGGCGCTGCCCGAATCGCCGGTTCGGTTGGCCGAGAGGATAGCCACCTTCGGCGCCCCGGCAAGCCTGGAGATTGCCGAGGTAGTCTCAGCCAACCCCCGGTCGGAAATCAGCGCGTCCACCAAAACCACGTCGGGATGTTCAGTCCGGACCTGGGCGACCGCCTGTGTGCCGTGCGTGCTCAATCCCGTGACTTCAATGAATCCCGACCGGTTCAGCAATTGAGCGAGCGCGAGACCGGTTAGATAATCGTTGCCCGCCAGATGAACCGTGAGCGATTGGGAACGAAGGTCTTCCATTGTCACTAGATGTCTCCCCCAAACGGCTACCAAGTAGCAATGACTCCCCAGCCATTTGGCTAATCTACCCCATCAACTAAGCTGGCTTAGTAACAGTTGGGTCACTTTTTTCTAACTGACCAGACCTGTCAATTACCCACCTGACCGGGTGACATGGAGCACAGGAAACACCTCAAGGACAACCGGTGCTCCTGCCTTCGGTCGCGGACCGTCGGCCCACTCTCGCCTCAGGAGAAGATTCATGATCACTCGCAACCGCCTGCTCGCCGTCGGGTCCACAGCTGCACTCATCGCTGGCAGCACGTTCCTCAGCGCTGCACCGGCACAGGCCGCACTCGATTCGCCCGAGTGCCTGTCGGCGCAGGCCGACGTCCGCGCTGCACTGGACCGCACGGGGGCGGACCCCGAGCTCTCCCTCGAACTCTCGCTTGCCCTACAGGCTGTACTGGACGCCCAGGCTGATCTGGACGCGCTGGTAGCAGCGGCAGCTGTCGCCACCGGCGAAGCCCAAGGGGAGCTCGACGCGGCACTGCAGTTGCTCGTCGATGCGGAGCTGGCACTGGATAACGCGCAACTCGCCCTCGACGCTGCGCTGGCGGTTCTGCTGGACGCCGGCGTTGACGTGGACGACGCCACCGTAGCTCTCGACGCAGCGCTCGCCCTTCAGTCCGGTCTGATCGCCGACGCACGGACGGCCCTCGATGTGGCGGTTGCCGCCCAGGTCGTCGCGGATGAGGCAGTGGCCACCGCTGAGGCCGACCTGGCTGTAGCCATTGCCGACGGCGACCCGGTGGCGATCGCTGCTGCCCAGGTCGCTTTGGATGCTGCGCTCGCCGCGCAGGTGGTCGCTGACCTATCGGTGACCAACGCCCAGGTTGCAGTGGATGCGCTGCTGGCGGTCGAAACCGACGCCGTAATCGCGGCCCGGGCGGCCCTGGATGCGGCCGTGGCGCTGGAAGCCGATGCTCAGGTAGTGGCTGACGACCTCCAGCTGACGCCGGATGCCGCTGCGGCGGCCGCCGTCGATGCCCAGCTTGCCGTTGACGCTGCCGAGCTAGCGCTCGAGCTTGCAGCCGACACCGAAGCTATTCTCGCAGCCCAGGGGGCGCTCGACGCCGCGCTGGCGGTGCTGGTGAACCTTCAGCTGGAGGCGCCCGGGATCAGCGACGCCGATATCGCCGAGCTGGAAGCCTTGTTCGCTGTGGCGATCGCCAACTGTGGGGTGGGCGACGTGCTGCTCGACATCGACATCATCGTCGACGTGGACGGTGGTACAGGAGGCGACGGTGGCGACGGTGGCGACGGCGATTCCGGTGGTTCCGGTGGTTCCGGTGGTTCCGGTGGTTCCGGTGGTTCCGGTGGCGCAGGGAGCGGCAACGGAGGGACCGGCAGCGCCGGTGGAACCGGAGGCGCAGGTGGGTCCGGTGGAACCGGTGGCTCCGGGGCTGGCGGTTCGGCCGGGACGTCGGGTTCGGCGGGCAGCAACGGCGGTTTGAATATCCAGACCGGCAGCGACAGCGGCGATGTAACGGCTACCCCAGCGTCCACGGCGTCCACAGCATCCCCAGCATCACCTGCGAGCGCGGGGTTCCTGGGACTGGGGGCACTGTTGGCTGCAGGTGCAGCCGCGGCGGTAGTGAAACTGCGGCGCAACTCACGGGTGACAGGCTAGCTCCTCCTGCCGTCAGCTGACCAGCAGTGAAGGTGGCGCCGATCATCACCTCGATCGGCGCCACCTTCACACTGTGACTTTCACCCAACGAAACGAGGACCGATGACCAAAGATCGATTCCCCGGAGCACGGCAGAACCGCAGCTACCGGCTGGTGTACGTTGTGCTCGGCGCGCTGCTGACCTTGCTTACTGCGTGCTCGTCGGAAGTGGCAGCGTCGTCTGGCCCAGCGGACCGACCCTCGGGCAGCTACCAGACCTCTACCGCCCCCTTCTCCACCGCCCCCTCACCGGGCGCCCCCTCATCACCGTCAGCTGATCCCACGGGAACCGCTCCTCCTGCTGGACCGGCTGGGGCAGGACCCGCCGCCCTCGAAACAGGCCACGGCGACGAGGCAATCGTTGCTCCCGTTTCGGCGCCGATCGGGCTCACTGTTCCCTCAGCTGGCATTGATCTAGCGGTCCTGGGGCTGACACCGACCGCCGGTGAGGTTGCAGCGCAGTCGATTGTGCCGCCGTTCACCCTTGATGCGTACTGGCTCACCAGCTACGGCAGCCCCGGAGAAGGATCCACCAACACCACCTATGTCACCGGTCATAGCTGGGAGGACCGGGAAGCGCCGTTCAACCGGCTGAGCACCGACGTCGTCGTCGGGGATCCACTCACTCTGACCACTGAGACGGGCGCGTTGAACTACGTCGTCGAATCGGTCACGACCCACGATAAGGAGACGTTGAAGACCAGCGATATCTGGGACATTGTTCCCCACCGGTTGGTGATCATCAGCTGCTACACGGACGACCTGTGGGGGAAAAACGTCATCGTCACAGCGGTACCGTCCGGCTAGCTGCCTACGCGTCCACCAGCCGCTGGCTGATCACCGTGGAAACGCCGTCGCCCCTCATCGTCACCCCGTACAGCGCGTCTGCCACCTCCATCGTCCGTTTCTGGTGGGTGATGATGATGAGCTGGCTGGATTGACGGAGCTCCTCGAAGATGGTGATCAGCCGGCCCAGGTTGGTGTCATCGAGTGCCGCCTCCACCTCGTCCATCACATAGAACGGCGACGGCCGGGCCTTGAAGATCGCGACGAGGAGCGCGACGGCGGTCAGCGAGCGCTCACCCCCCGACAGCAGCGAGAGGCGCTTGATCCTTTTCCCCGCCGGGCGTGCCTCCACCTCGATCCCGGTGGTGAGCATATTGTCCGGGTCGGTCAGGACCAGCCTGCCCTCCCCTCCCGGGAACAGCCTGCCAAACACACGCTCAAACTGGACAGCGGTATCCTGGTACGCGGCGGTGAAGACCTGCTCCACCCGTTCGTCGACCTCCCGGATGATGTCCAGCAGGTCCTTGCGGGTCGCTTTGAGGTCCTCCAGCTGGGTGCTCAGGAACTGGTGGCGCTCCTCAAGGGCAGCGAACTCCTCGAGCGCCAGCGGATTGACCCGGCCCAGCGACGCGAGGTCCTTCTCGGCACGCTTCAACCGCTTCTCCTGGATCTCCCGCACGTAGGGCGTCCCGGTGGGCACCGGATTGCCGGCGTCGTCCACCGGCGCCCGGAGCTCAGCCCACTTGTCGGCGGCCGCTGCGGGAACCGGGACCGGCACATCGGGACCGTACTCGGCGATCAGATGGTCCGACGTGAATCCGAGCTCATCGATCGAGCGATTCGCCAGCGTTTCGATCCGGGCCCGCTGCTGGGCGCGCGCCAGTTCGTCGCGATGCACCGAGTCGGTCAGCGCGGCCAGTTCGGCGAGCAGCCTGTCGTTGCCGGTGCGGACCTCGGCCAGTTCGGCGTCCCACTGCGCCCGCCGGTCCTCGGCTGCATCCCGGAGGTGAGCCGCCCGGTCCACTGACACGTTGAGGTAGGCGAGTGCACTGGTGACCGCCTGCCCGACGGCGGCTGCCCGCTTCGCCTGCAGGCGGCGGACTCTCGCCCGCTCGGCAGCCTCGACGCGTGCCTGTCGTTCGGCGACCGCTGCCCGTTCGAGGGACAACGCACGGTTGCTGATGGACCGGAGTTGCTCCTCGGCGCTCCGCAGTGACAGCCGGGCTTCCATCTCGACCTGCCGCGACTGGGCTGCCCCGAGGGCCAGCAGGTCACGGTGCTCGGTGGAGGGTTCGCTGTCCGCCGGGGCGTCCTGGGCGGCGGAAAGCCGCCCGGTCACCTCGTGCAGCCGTTCCTGCTCGGCGGCGAGGTTGGCGGCGGCAGCGTCGGCCAGTCGGGTCAACCGTTCAGTCTCGCCTGCCGCCGACCGCACCACCGAACCCAGCTGACCCAGCTTTTCGGCGACCGCCGCGAGCCGGGCATCCGAGTCGTGGAGTTGTTCTAGCGCGTCGTTGGCCGTCGTCTGGGCGTCGTGCACCCTGGCTGTAGCGGCAGCAATCTCAAATCTGGCGCGTTCCATCCGGTTGGCCGCGGCGTCCAGCCGCCCGGTGGTTTCCTCAACCGCCGCCTGCACTTCCAGGACCCCCGGCTCACCGGCAGAGCCACCCCGCACTGACGCGACAGTGATCACCTGGCCATCCCGGGTCACGGCCGTCACGCGTGGCTGCGACGCCACCAGGGCAAATGCCTCAGCGAGTCCCTCAACCACCACACGGTCGGCGAGCAACCCGGTGACGACGCCAGCCAGCCGGCTGTCGCAACGGACCAGGCTGGCAGCCGGCACAGGTCCTGCAGGTACTTGTGTCGCCGTTTCCCCTATCTGCTTCCGCAGTTCTCCCCCAGCCAGTTCTCCCCCGGCGTGTCCTCCCCCGGCGACGAGCAGCGTGACCTGGCCGGCCCCATCGTCCAGGACCCGAAGCAGCACGCGCCGGGCCGCCTCAAAATTCTCGACGGCGACGGCGTCGGCTGCCGGACCGAGAGCGGCCGCGATGGCCGTCTCATACCCCGGCTGCACAGTAATCAGGTCGGTGACCGCGGTGAGCACCCCGTGCAGGCCGGCGTCGAGCACAGCCTGGCTGGCGTCCCTGCGTCGCAGCCCGGTCTGCAACGCATCCCGGCGCGCCTGCAGGGAGTCCCGTTCCCTGTCGGCGGCGCGCTCCTGCCGGGTCAGGTCCTCCAGTTCCGCCTGGACAGCCTCCAGGGCGCGGCTGGCAGTTTCGTACTGTTCGTCGAGGTTCTCTTCGCCCTCCTCGGCGCCTGCGACCTGCACCTCCAGGGCGGTGAACTCCTGCTGGGCGGCGGTCCGGCGCACGTTGACGTCGGCCACCGAGGCACGAAGCCGGCCCAGTTCGGCCCCGGCCGACTCCACCCGTGACCGGGCGGCGCCCACCTGGCCGGTGAGCTTGGCAAGTCCCTCGCGCCGGTCCGCCGCAGCGCGAAGCACCGCGGTGAGCCGGTGATCCTCGACCGCCGCGGCCTCCTCGGCGTCGCCGCGCAGTTCGACAGCCGTCTCGAGCGCTTCGCTGCGTTCCTCAACGTGGTCCCGCAGCGCAGCTTCCTCAGCACGGGCGCGGGCCGCCTGCTGGTCCAGCTCGTCGGGGGTCCTGCCGCCAGCCCGGGGGGCGCCGTCGTCGTCGGCGCTCTCCCCAAGGAGCCGCCGACGCTCCTCGGCGAGGCTGCCCAGCGACCTGAACCGTTCGCGGGTGTTGGCGAGCTGGTACCACGTGTCGCGGGCTGCGTTGAGTTGGGGGGTTGCCTCGGCGGCGAACCGTTCAAGGTCGGCCTGCCGGGACCGTCCGGCGGCGAGGAGTTTCTCGACGTCGGCGCGGCGATCCTTCAGGGCAGTCTCGTCGGCCACGTCGCGCTCGAAGGAATTCATCAGCTGCATCAGGTCGTCGGCCATAAGCCGTGCCCGGGCGTCCCTGACATCGAACTGGACGGTCTTGGCACGGCGGGCGACGTCGGCCTGTTTTCCCAGCGGGGTGAGCTGACGGCGAATTTCACCGGTCAGGTCGGTCAGGCGGGTGAGATTCGCCTGCATGGCGTCAAGTTTCCGCACGGTCTTTTCGCGGCGTCGCCGGTGCTTGAGGATTCCTGCTGCCTCCTCGATGAACCCGCGGCGGTCCTCGGGGGTGGCGTGCAGCACCTTGTCCAGCTGGCCCTGCCCGACGATCACGTGCATTTCCCGACCGAGCCCGGAATCCGAGAGCAGCTCCTGAATGTCAAGGAGCCGGCAGGTGCTGCCGTTGATCGCGTACTCCGAGCCACCGGTGCGGAACAGGGTCCGGGAAATGGTCACTTCGGCGTACTCGATTGGGAGGGCGCCGTCGGCGTTGTCGATGGTCAGCGAAACCTGGGCTCTGCCGAGGGGCGCCCGGCCCGACGTTCCGGCGAAGATGACGTCCTCCATCTTGCCGCCGCGGAGCGTTTTGGCACCCTGCTCGCCCATCACCCACGCCAGGGCGTCCACCACATTGGATTTACCTGATCCGTTGGGTCCCACCACAGCGGTGACACCCGGCTCGAAGTCGAACGTCGTCGCGGACGCGAAGGACTTGAAGCCGCGCACGGTTAGACTTTTCAGATGCACGGGATCTCTTAGGTCTCCAGAAGGTGATGGGTTTTCCCCTAATCTACTGCGTTGAGGCTCTGTTCAGCAGCATTGCGTGGGTTCACGCACCGCGTAATTAGGCGTCACCGCGGGCTGGAGAAAGAGAAAGGAAGTAGGCTTTATAACGAATCGTCAGATTCGTTTGTGCGTCCACGTGCCCCAGAGGCCATCCAGCGCAGGTTACCGAGGCGCACTGACCAGTCGACAAGGCAGGAAATTTGACCGGCAATTTCAACTTCCGACACCACAACACAGCGCTGCTTGGCGTGGAAAGTGTTGAGGCTCCGGTCATCGTCACCTCCAACGAGTTCGACCGTGTTCTGGCACCGGCGCTCAAGCGCCTCCGACTCTCCAGCGGCCTGCTTCAGCGGGTTGCTGGCATCACTGAACGCCGGTGGTGGGCTCCGGGCACCCGGTTTGACGACGCCGCCATCGAGGCGGGCGCGAAAGCCCTCGCTTCCTCGGGCATTGGTGCCTCACAGATCGGCCTCCTGATCAACACCTCGGTCACGCGCACCAACCTTGAACCATCGGTTGCCGTGAAAATCCACAACGGGCTGGGGCTGCCGTCATCGGCGATGAACTTCGACGTCGCCAACGCCTGCCTCGGGTTCGTCAACGGCATCACCCTGGCCGCGAACATGATCGAGGCTGGGCAGATCCAGTACGCGATGGTGGTCAATGGTGAAGATTCCCAGGCCACCCAGGAGGCCACGCTGCGCCGCCTCAACCAGCCGGACGCCACCAGGGCCAGCTTTCTGCAGGAGTTCGCCACCCTCACCCTCGGATCGGGGGCAGCCGCCGCAGTGCTGGGGCCAGCCGACGCCCACCCGGGCGCCCACCGCGTGTTGGGTGGAGTGGCACGTGCTGGAACCGAGCACCACGAACTGTGCATCGGCGGCATGGACGGCATGTATACAGATGCTCAGGGATTGCTCGACGGCGGCCTCGAGCTGGTCGTCGACGCCTGGAAAGAAGCACAACAGGAGTGGGACTGGACATCGATGGACCGCTACATCACCCATCAGGTGAGCAGCACCCACACGAACGCCATCGTCGAGGCGATTGATCTTGATCCTTCCCGGGTGCCGATGACCTTCCAGAAATGGGGCAATGTTGGTCCTGCTTCCCTGCCAATGACCCTCGCAGCCGAGGCGCAGACGCTCACGTCGGGCGACCGGGTGCTCTGCATGGGCGTTGGTTCAGGGCTGAATACCGCAATGCTGGAGATTGCGTGGTAGCACTTCCCGGCGTCGACCCGTCGTGGCCGGCCTACCGAGACGTCCCTTCCACCGCCGCAATAGACCCTGCGGGAACCACCAATAGCTGGCATTATCTAGATAATGGGTCTCAGCTGACCAGGCCAGCCCGCGGGACTCTGCTGTGTGTGCACGGCAACCCCACCTGGTCCTACCTGTGGCGGACCGTCCTCGCCGCGGGTGTTGAACACGGGTGGCGGGTGATCGCCGTCGACCAGCTGAACATGGGGCTTTCCGAACGGACCGGACGGTTCCGCAGGCTCGCTGACCGCGTGACTGACCTGGTTGACTTCGTCGATTCGATGGGACTCACCACACCGGTCATCACAGTGGGTCACGATTGGGGCGGTGTGGTCAGTCTCGGCTTCGCCGACCGGCGCAGGGACCTGGTGTCCGGAGTCGTGCTCACGAACACGGCGATCCACCAGGATCCCGACCGGCAGATTCCCGCTGCGCTTCGACTGGCGCTGCACCCGCTGGTTCACCGTTGGGGCACCAAGGACACGACGGCCTTTCTTGACGTTACGCACGCCCTGGCCCGTCCGTCGCTGCCCCAAGAGGTGCGGAAAGCGTTTCTGCTGCCGTACCGTGGTGCCGCCCGGCGTCAGGGCATCGCGGATTTTGTTGCTGACATCCCTGCCGACCCGTCGCATCCCAGCTATCCGGCGCTTCGGAGCATCGCTGAAGGCATTCGGACCCTCGATGTGCCCGCGTTGATGCTGTGGGGCCCCGAAGATCCGATTTTCTCCGACACCTACCTCAACGACCTCGCAGCACGCCTGCCGCACGCCGACATTCACCGGTTTGAGGGTGCTGGCCATCTGGTGGGCGAGGATCGGGACATCGCGACGCCACTGTTCGGATGGCTGGGTGGCACTGCGGCGCCGGCTCCTGAGGCCGGTCCGTCGTCGTCGTTCACCCCACTTGAACACGAACTGATTCAGCGTGCACAGGGGCTCGACGCGGACCAGTTGGCGGTTGCCGAGATGGGCTCCGACGGCCGCATCGGCCGGTCGCTGTCCTGGCGGGGGCTCGAGGATGAGGTGCAGTCCCTTGCGACCGCGCTACGGAGCATTGGTGTCAGCCGGGGTAGCCGAATCAGTCTCATGGTGCCGCCGGGGGTTGAGCTCACCGTGCTGCTGTACGCCTGCCTGCGGATTGGGGCGGTGATCATCGTCGCCGATGCCGGCCTGGGTCGAAAGGGACTGAGCAAAGCGGTCCGGGGCACGGTTCCCGACTTCCTCATCGGCATTGACCTGGCGTTGACCGCTGCGAAACTGTTCGGTTGGCCGGGACGCCGTATCAGTGTGGCCGCGATGCCAGCAGCCAAGCGGAGGGTCCTGGGGGTGGAGTACTCGCTCGCGGAGCTCCGTGTCAGCGGGGCTGGGGCTCCTGCTGCTTCTGGCACAACCGGGGCTTCCGCTGCTGACGAGCTGGATCCCGACGCACTCGATCCCGACGCATACGCCGCCATCCTCTTCACCTCCGGTTCGACCGGGCCCGCGAAGGGCGTCGTATACACGCATCGACGGTTGGCCGCCATGCGGGATACCGTCGCCCAAACCTTTGGTATCCGCCCCGGCGCTGGGCTGGTAGCCGGTTTCGCTCCGTTCGCGCTGCTCGGTCCGGCACTGGGAACGACGTCGATCACTCCCGACATGGACGTCACCAAACCGAAGACCCTGTCAGCGGCGGCCCTTGCCGACGCCGTCGCTGCGATCAGCGCCACCGCAGTGTTTGCGTCCCCAGCGGCGCTCAGGAACATTCTCGCCACCCGGAGCGAGCTGACTGCCGCTCATCGAGACGCACTGGCCGGCGTGTCACTGCTGCTGTCGGCAGGGGCTCCCGTGCCGTCACGGTTGCTGACCGAACTGTTTGGCGTCCTTCCCAAGGCGTCGCTGCACACGCCCTACGGGATGACCGAAGCGTTGCCCGTCACCGACATCGACCTCGGGATGATCCTTTCGGCCGAAGCCGATGCGGCAGCCGGGAGGGTGATCGGCGCGGGGAACGGGGTCTGCGTCGGCAGAGCCGTCTCGGGTGCGCAGATCACCGTCAGTCCCCTCAACCAGGCGGGTACCGCCGACGGCGACCCGACCACCGATGCCGGGGTCACCGGCGAGATTCTGATCAGCGCCCCACATGTGAAAGAGCGCTATCACCGGTTGTGGATCACCCAGAGTGATAGCTCACGGACGGGCGGCTGGCACCGGACCGGAGACGTGGGCCATTTCGACTGTGACGGCAAGCTCTGGGTCGAGGGCAGGCTCCCCCACATCATCACCGCGCCAACCGGCGTTGTCACCCCGGTGGGGGTTGAGCAGGCGCTCGAAACGGTCGACGCCGTCGGGCTGGCGGCGGTGGTCGGTGTTGGGCCGGCCGGTACGCAGGTGGTAGTCGCCGTCGTCGAGACTGTGCCGCCGGCCACCACGTCAGGGCTGGCGCCGGAGTCCCTTGCCGCCGGTGCGCGCACGGCAGCACAGTCCGCCGGAGTTGAGCTGTCGGCGGTGCTGGCTGTTCCGTTGCTGCCAACGGACATCCGGCACAACGCGAAAATCGACAGGACCCGGGTCGCCGCATGGGCGGCTAGGGTGCTCGCCGGCGGGAAGATCGGCTCGCTGTGAGGGTTCTCGTCACCGGTGCCAGCGGGATGCTGGGCAGGGTGACAGCGGATCTACTCCGATCCCAGGGGCATGAGCTACGGACGTTTCAGCGTCGGCCGTCGGGGTTGGCCGGCGTCGATGATTGGCTGGGATCGGTTACCGATCCGGAGGCGATCCGGCGGGCGGTGCGGGGCATGGATGCGGTGGTACATCTCGCGGCCAAGGTGTCATTTGCCGGTGCTGCAGCGGATTTCGAAACAGTCAATGTGGAGGGGACCCGGCTGCTGCTCTCCGCTGCTAGATCCGCCGGGATCCGGGACTTCGTCCTCATTTCCTCCCCGTCCGTGGCGCATGTCGGAGCGGCGCTGATCGGACAAAGTGCCACGAGCGCGACGCCGGGCTTGGTGCGGGGTCATTACGCCCAGACCAAGGGAAGGGCCGAACTGCTCGCCCTGGCGGCCGACAGCGAGGATTTCCGGGTTGCAGCTGTCCGACCCCACATCGTGTGGGGTCCTGGGGATACCCAGTTGGTGGAGCGAGTGATTGAGCGTGCCCGTGCGGGGCGTCTACCGTTGCTGGATGGCGGGACGGCCCTGGTGGATACCACCTATGTAGACAATGCCGCAGCAGCGATAGCCGCAGCGCTTTACGGCATGGACCGGTTGGCGGGGCAGGCGGTGGTGGTCACCAACGGTGAGCCGCGGCCCATCGGCGAGCTGATTGCGGGGATCTGCCGGGCTGGCGGGGTGCAGCCGCCGCGTTGGACGGTTCCGGGTCGGGCGGCGCGGGTGGCTGGATCGTTGGTGGAGCTGGTGTGGCAGCGGCGCGGCCTTGAGAGCGAACCACCGATGACCCGGTTCCTTGCCGAACAGCTGTCCACCGCCCACTGGTTTGATCAGCGCCGGACCCGAGAGTTGCTGGCGTGGACGCCGGCCGTGTCGATCGATGAGGGTTTGGCCCGGCTCGCCCGGCACTACCAGGGCTAGCTGGCGCCTCCCCGTCAGATTCTTGGTTTATTGATGTCTGGCTCGTCGGTCCGCGGTTTGCTCATGTTTGGCCCGATAATTCCGGGCTCGTTAGTCCCTGGCTCGTTGTTCCCTGGCTCGTTAGTCCCTGATCATTGGCTCTTCACCGACTGCGCCGTCCGCTTGTTCCCGCAATACATCAAGGTGGCCGAGGTGGCGTGCCGTCTCCTCGATCAGGTGCTGCAGGATCCACCGGAGTGTGTAGTCGTCGCGGGAGGACGTTGCATCCAACGAAGGGGCGGCCCGGACGACGGCGTCGCAGCGGCCCGATTCGGCTGAATAGTCCTGAAGGAGCCGCTGCATCGAAATATCGGGGGCGACGTGGTATTCGCCGTCCGGATCGGCGTCGGACCAGTCGTAGGTAAGACCTTGCTCCCCCGCGAAGACGTCCCTTAGCCAGGACCGTTCAACATTCTCGAGATGACGTACCAGGCCGTGCGGGGTGAGCCCGGTGGGGGTCGCGACGGAGCGTAGGGCGTCGTCGTCGACGTCCCCGACCTTCCAGGCGACCAGATCGCGTTGACGTTGGAGGAAGCCCAGGGTGGTGGTCGACTCGTCACCCTGGTGGGCGGGCTCGGTAATTCCCCGCCGCACGCCGTTGTTTGCTCCTGCACCGTCGCCAGCCGCCTGTGTCATTGATTCACCCTACCGGTGAGCCGTCTGACCGGGAAGCACGAAGGCAGAGCCGCGGCTATCGTCCACGCTGGCGCGGGACGAGACCATTCTGGCGTGGGGGTGGATATCCGATCCCTATGCCTCTTTACTGCGCCATTGCCTTCAATTACAGTGCGACAGTGGAGACTTCGCTGAAGAAGTACGTTCCCTACGTTCCTCGGACGCCGCCGATGGCTGTGGACGACCCGGTGGTGCGGTGGCTGCTGCAGGGCGATCCAGCGATCCGTTGGCAGGTGCTACGCGACCTCCTCGACGCCCTGCGGGATGAGGTGGTAGCTGAGCGGGCGAGGGTGGAGCACGAAGGGTGGGGCGCTAGGCTGCTCGCGCTGCGGGCGCCCGACGGACAGTGGGCGGACGGGGCATGCTTTCCTAATACCGCTGCGTTCGCCGAGAGTACCGCGCGGGCCTTGGCTGCCGGCAAGCCACCGCCGCCGTTCCCGTCGCCCACCACAGACCAGACCGAGACGCCAGGTGAGCACCCTGAGCAACCATGGATCGCTACCTACCCCGTGCTGCTCGATCTGTGCCACTTGGGCGTACCGCCGGACAGTGCGGTGATGCTAGAGACGGCACAGTTGGTCGACCGCAACTGCCGGTGGGAGTATGACGGGTTGCCTTTCTTCGCCGGGGAAGTCGACTGCTGCATCAACGCCGGCGTTGTCCTGATCGGTACCTACCTTGGCATCAACATCGATCCGGTGGTCAAGCGGCTCGTGGCCGACCAACTGCCTGACGGAGGCTGGAACTGCTGGGCCGAGTCGCGTTCGGCGCCGGGATCGTTCGCCAGTACTCTTGACGTAATCGACGCTTTACTGAGGTGGGAGCGACGCACCGGTGGATCCGACGAGGTCAGGCGGGCTCGCCACGGGGGCGAGGAATTTCTGCTTCGACGCGGTCTGTTCCGGTCGTTGCGCACAGGCGAGGTAGTGAACCCTCGATGGCTTCAGTTCTCTTACCCTCCACGCTGGCACTACGACCTGCTCAAAGCGACGAGCTACTTCGCTCTCCGCGGCGGACCGGCCGATCCGAGGCTGGTTGAGGCAGTCGATCAAGTTCGTACCAAGCGTCAGTCAAATGGACATTGGCTGCTGGAAAACCCTCACCCCGGGGCGGTCCACTTTCGATTCGAAGAACCCGATGGTACATCGAGTCGGTGGAACACCCTTAGGGCATTGCGGGTTCTTCGCTGGTACGACGCAGCGAGTCTCTCCGACGGAGCAAGCGTGACCCTATGACAAGAGCAGCAAGAAGATTTCGCATGCGCAAGTGACGTCGAGAGTGCCGTACGAACTGGTGTCATTTAACCACGGGTGACCGTTTCACAGACGAAGCACAAAGGCGCCACCGGATGTTTCCGGTGGCGCCTTCATGGTACTTCTCCAGACCGCCGCGACGGTATGGAAGGTTTAGAGCGTGTAGTACCCAACCAGTGGCATAGCGCTGACCGCGTGGACCAGGGTTCCCTGGGTTGGGTTCAGTGCGCTGACCATCTGGCCGTCACCGATATAGATGCCGATGTGTCCGCCGCCGTTCTGGACGACGAGGTCACCTGGCTGAGGGTTGCTGGTGGGGGTCAGCGCACCCATCTGTGCCTGGCTGGTGCGGGGCAGATCGATGCCGTGCTGGGCGTAGACCCACTGCACGAAGCCTGAGCAGTCCCAGCCAGCGGTTGAGCTGGTGCCACCGTAGACGTACGGTGCGCCGATCATTGACTCGGCCGTTCCGGCGATACCTGCGCTCGATACCTGTCCGCCGGTGGACGCCGCACCGATTGGCTGGATGTCCTCCGAGGCGGTGGTGATACCCAGCGTGCTGGTCTCAGCGGGGGCCGCCGGTGCAGCTACCTGGATCGCCGGGGCTGGCGCTGCTGCTGGGGCTGGCGCTGCTGCTGGGGCTGGCGCTGCTGCTGAAGCTGGGGCTGGCGCTGCTGCTGAAGCTGGCGCCGGTGCTGCTACTGGTGCTAACTGGCTTGACTGGCCAGTGTTGCCGGTCAGCGAGATGACGTCGCCTGGGAAGATGACCGAGTCCCAGCCGAGCCCGTTGGCGGCGAAAATCGACTCAACGCTGACGCCGTAGGTGCCGGCAATGCTGCCAAGAGTATCTCCGGGCTGAACCGTGTGAGTGGAGGCTCCGGGGGCTGGTGCGCTGGAGGCCTGGGCGACAGATGCCGGCGCGGCCTGGACGTCGACTTCGCCTGCAGCGTTAGCTGGCAGCCCGGCGCTCAACATCAGACCTGATGCGGCGACGACAACCGCTGCCGGACGGCCGATGGAGCCGGCATGTGAGCTGACTGCCTTGGATACGGTCTGCATGGCGCTTGGCGGGGTTGCACGGTGGCGCGCGATATAACGGTTCTTGGACATGATGATGTTGCCTCTCCCAGTGCCTGCGAAGTTAGCTGTCGGATTCGGATGGGAGCCACCCGGGTGCGATACCGCACCTTTACCCCTAGGCCGTCTTACGACGACCACTACTGGTTCCCCCGCTTCTGCCGGATGTATGCGAACGGACCTCGCGGCAGCGGCAGAATTAGGCAATCTGTCGGGAGGACGCTGAGTTGAACGGAACAGAGCGTGCCGTCTACTGTACCTATCGCTATGAGGTTTTGTCACATTTAGGTCACGGAGCCAGTGTGCCGTTGTGTGCCCCCGGTGGCGGCGACGGGCGACCGCCTCGATGATGGATTGCGTGCGCGGATCGATGATCCGGATTACTCCCCGGGTTACATTTCGCTGCCAGTCATTGCGTTTTCCGGCCAGAGCCGCCATCAGTTCGCGCGGCGCTACAGGCAGTGCGGCCCGGAAATTGACCCTACCGAGCCCGGCACGGGAAAGTTCCCTCCGGCATGCTAAGCCGCCAAGCTTTTGAAATGTCCTCACGGTATCCATACCTAATGGTTACCTGCCCGCAGGTGCTGCCGGACGGCGACATGTATTAAGTGGGTAAGTCTCCTGGGTGGAGGACAAGTCATCCAGTGGTGTCAGGACGAGAATCGGATGCCGACCTCACCGGAGCCGCGCTTCCTCGTTCACTGAGGGTCACTGTGTTTCGGCGTGAGGCCATTTAGTGGTAATTATGCGGGCGGTGCGTCCCGCCCGCATGGCCCCGAATTGATGGTCCCGGGCAAGGTTTTCCCATGGTTGGTTCGTCAACATTGGAGGCGCCAGAACTAATGGCAGCCTGCAGTGACTTCACGGCGTAGCCGGGAGCACCGGAACCAGTAAGGGGAATCATCATGTCGGCAGTGAACAGCAAAACCGCTCGGGGTTGGCAGACATGGAATACTGGGGATGAACCCGGTCTGCACCGAGGTGCAGGGCAGGGCCGTCGGAAGACTTTCCTGCGCCGGTTCGCCACCGTGACTGTTGCCTCCCTGTTGGCCGCATCCATGGCCCCTTTGGCTGCCGTGCCTGCGTTGGCTGCGACGGCGGGCATGAGTCCGGTCGACCCCCAGAATGGATTTCCCACCTGGTATTCAGACGGCAACGTCAAACTTCAGCTGTGCTACATGGCCGGAGCTGGTTGCCTGGCTGAACCGCCGGACCCAAACTCCCCGGCGTCCTACCCCGATAATTTTCCGGAAGAAGCGTTCTGGTTCAACGCAGGGGCATCCGGCGGAAAGCTTGGGCTCTACGAAGCGGCACTGGAAGGTGCCCACCTGAACGGTGTCGTAACGGCTGGCGAGCAGATGGGCTTCGGCCGGCTTCGGTTCATCGTCGAGGACCTCCAGCCAGGCGCCAGCTACACCATTACGCACCCCTACGGTGTCAACACGTTCGTCGCCGAGCAAGACCCGAAGGTGGCAACGGCCGGACGCATCAAGCAAACCATTGACGCCGGAGTCTGCGCACCCACACCCCAGCAGCCCTGCGATTGGGCCGGCGTCGGGCAAGCCTTCCTGGGCGACAACTCAGACAGCACGACATCGACCTTCCTGAAGCAAGTTGGCGCAGCGCCAGGAACGCTTGGCGACATCAACACAGCACGCGCCGTCACCGGTGCACCGACCGGAAACAACTTCGTGCGGGTGGACGGCCCGGACGCCGGCGGTCCCGGCGTCAACACCCTTACCGTCAACACCTTCACCGTCCAAGGCCTGATCTTCAACGGTGCCGACGCCGCCCCTTCGACCCCCGACCTCGCGCCGGCGAGCGACAGTGGAAAATCAGGCACAGACAACATCACCAATGTGACCAGGCCGACCCTCACCGGAACCGTACCGGGCGTCGGCGTCAGCGAAGCGACGGTGGAGTTGCTAGTGGATGGCGCCACGGCTCCAGCTGCAACGACCACCACCACCGCTGGCGCATACTCGGTTCTCCTGGACACAGCCCTCACATCCGGTACCCACAGGGTCCAGGCCCGAACACCCAATCCCGAATACACAGTGGACCCAGCAACGGGTGAACCGGTTGATCCCACGATTCCCCAATATCTCATCTCGGGAACGCTCACCTTCAAATTGGACACGGTCGCTCCGCCCGTCGCTATTGTGGCGCCTTTCCCGTCCAACCCGACCGCCGACACCACCCCAACCGTGAACTTCACGTCCCCGGAGCCAAGTGTCAGCTTCGAATGCCAGCTGGTGCCAAGCAACCCCGACTGGGATCCAACCTGTGCCTCGCCAAAGAGCTACGACCCACAGCTCAACGGGACTTACACTTTCAACGTCCGCGCCACCGATCCCGCGGGTAACGTCGGAACCCAGGCCACCCGGACCTGGACCATTGGCCCGGCTGACACCATTGCACCAACCCTCAGCGCGCAATCGCCTTCAAGTAACGCCAGCGGGGTCCCCATGCTCAACACGATCTCCGTCAGATTCTCCGAACCGGTCAGAAACGTTGATGCATCAACGTTCATCCTTCAGGATCCTGCGGGCGCCATCGTGCCGTCGACCGTTACCTTCGACACCGCCACCAACCAGGCGGTCCTGGATCCCACCAACCCTCTGGCGGGCAGCACCCGCTACACCGTCTCACTCAAGAACACCATCGCGGACCTTTCCGGAAACCAATTCGCTGGCAGCACGTGGGCCTTCACCACTACTGACACAACCCTCCCGACCGTCACCTCCCGCAGCCCCCTTACCGGCGCCACCGGCGTCAGCACCACAGGGAACATGACGGCGACCTTCAGCGAAGCCGTCCAAGGCGTCAGCGGGACAACCTTCACCCTGAGAAACGCCGCCGGAACAGCAACCGCCGCCACGGTGTCCTACAACGCCACCACCCGGGTCGCGACCCTGGATCCCACGGCGACCCTGGCAGCGAACACCAATTACACGGCTACCCTGACCGGAAGCACAACCAGCATCCGAGACACCGCCAACAATCCTTTGGCCACCACGTCCTGGTCCTTCACCACCGGAGCCGCGCCCGACACCACCGCCCCAACCGCCACCTCCCGCAGCCCTCTCACCGGCGCCACCGGCGTCAGTACTTCAGGGAATGTTACGGCGACCTTTAGTGAGGCCGTCCAAGGCGTCAGCGGGACAACCTTCGCCCTGAGAAACGCCGCCGGAACAGTAACCGCCGCCACGGTGTCCTACAACGCCACCACCCGCGTCGCAACCCTGGATCCCACGGCAACCCTGGTGTCGGACACGCGCTATACCGTTGCTCTGACCGGCGGAGCCACCGGCATCCGGGATGCTGCTGGCAATCCCCTGGCCACCCAGAGCTGGGCGTTCACCACCGGTCCCGCCCCGTCGGTGACAGGACGGACACCGGGCATCAACGCAACGGCAGTGAGCACGACGGGAAACATCACTGCCACGCTGAGCGAGTCAGTCGCAGGAATCAGTGGAACGACGTTTGCGCTCCGGAATGCTGCGGGGACAACCGTCGCCGCGACAGTGTCCTACAACGCCACGACCCGCGTCGCGACGCTCAATCCCACGGCTACTCTGGCTTCGGACACGCGCTACACGGCGACCCTCACCGGAGGAGCCACCGCTATCCGGGACGCTGCAGGAAATCCCCTGGCCACCCAGAGCTGGTCGTTCACCACCGGTCCCGCTCCAACGGTGACAGGAAGGACTCCGGGCATCAACGCAACGGCAGTGAGCAGGACCGGTAACATCACCGCAACATTCAGTGAGGCCGTCACTGGAGTCAGCGGCGCCACCGTTGCCCTTCGGACCTCAGCCGGAGCAGCCGTCACAGCTGTAGTGTCCTACAACACCACTACCCGTGTCGCCACGCTCAACCCATCGGCAACCCTGACGGCCAACACCAGCTACCGAGTCACCCTGACCGGCAGCACCACGGCACTGCGCGACATCGTGGGCAATCCGTTGCTCACTACGACATGGAACTTCACCACCGGCCCATGACACGCTCCCAGTAAGTCGACGAAAGCGGCCCCGATCAGCAAGCCTGCCTGAATCGGAGCCGCTTTGTCGCGTCGGCGCCACCAGCCTTTTCCGAATTTACCAACGGCCGTTCCGGGGTTTCGGCTGACACCGGGGGCAGGTGAATGACGAACGGTTCATAAACATCTCACGACGCATCAGCGCGACCCCCTGGAACAACGGATCACCGGCGCAGCGGCTGCACGGTTCGCCCTCCCGGCCGTAGGCGTTCAGCGAACGCTCGAAGTATCCGGAGCTGCCGTTGACGTTCACGTAGAGCGAGTCAAAGCTGGTGCCGCCGGCCGCAAGCGCCCGTACCATGACGTCGCGGCAGGCGTCAACTAACCGCGACGCGTCGGCGCGTCTCATGGAGTCGGTCGGGCGCGCGTAATGCACCTTCGCGGCCCAGAGTGCTTCGTCGGCGTAGATGTTGCCGATCCCGGAGATCAGACCCTGGTCGAGGAGCGCCCGCTTGATACCCGTCTTGCGCCGTCGCAGCTTCGCGAAGAAGCTTTCAAAGGAGAACACGGGATCGAGCGGGTCGCGGGCAATGTGGGAGGCCTCTGCCGGAATCAACGGCAGGGGGCTCTCGCCAAGACCACCCGGCTGTCCGTCGTCGGTCGACACCATCGACGTCACGAAGAGGCCACCGAAGATGCGTTGATCAACAAACCGCAGTTCCCCCGGCAAAGGCCCAGTCGGCCCCCCCGCCGCCGACAGCGTCAGTCTGACCCGTAGGTGCTTTTCCTCGGGCGAGCCAGCGTCTTTGACCAGCAACTGCCCACTCATCCCCAGGTGAGCCATCAGGGCCACGGGCGCGACATCAGCGGACGAACCAGCCAGCGCCAACGACGCCGACGACGCCGACCCAGTGCTGACTATCTCGGCCGGGGCAGCCAACGGCATCCATAGAAATTTTCCGCGGCGCACCACGTCGAGGACCCGGGCCCCCACCAGGTTGCCGCTGAAGTCGTCGGCGCCGAGCCCGTGACGGCGGATGGACCGGAGATCGAGGATGTCGACGTCGTCGATGGTTCGCCCCAACACCCAGCGGGCGAGGCCACGGCGCACCACCTCGACCTCGGGAAGTTCAGGCATCGGGAAGTCCAGGCATCGGGAAAGTTAGGCTGACTCAGTCGACGCCGCGGCGGCAGCACCAGGATCGGCAAGCTCAGAAGCGGCATGGTCATTGGCCGGGGTGGCAGCGGCAGGTACAGACACCGAGTAGGCGGACGACTTGGGCTCTGCGGCCATCACCCGCAGCATCTTCCATGACGCTGCTGCCGCTTCCTGCTCGGCTTCCTTTTTCGACGGACCGGATCCTGAGCCGTACGGCAGACCGCCCACCGTGAGGAGAGCCTCGAAGGTGCGGGCATGGTCGGGCCCGGTGCCGGTGACCTTGTAGTCGATGACGCCGAGCCGTCGTGCGGCGGCGATCTCCTGGATGCTGGTCTTCCAGTCGGTGCCGGCGCCCATCGCCGCGGCGCTGCCGAGGAGAGGAGCCACCAGCCGCATCACCATGGCCCGCGCCACTTCAATACCGTTGCTCAGGTAGGTGGCCCCGATGACGGCTTCCATGGTGTCGGCGAGGATTGAGGCCTTGTTTTTACCGTCGGTCAGCTTCTCCCCCTGCCCGAGCAGGACGTGCTGGCCAAGTTCGAGCTCGCGAGCAATACCGGCCAGGGCGCGGGTGCTGACGACCGCGGACCGGCGCTTGGCGAGGTCGCCTTCGGACAGGTCGGGATTATCGCGGTACAGCGCATCGGTCACCGCCAGTCCCAGCACAGAGTCACCGAGGAACTCAAGGCGTTCGTTGGTGGGGATGCCCCCCTGCTCGTAGGCAAAGGAGCGGTGTGTCAGGGCAAGACGAAGCGTCCCGGCGTCTATAGAGACACCGAGACGCTTCAAAAGGTCTTCAGTATTTGCCACGTCTACTTACGCATTCGCATAAGAACGCTGCGGGCACCACGTTGCCGGGGCGCGCAGCGGTCGTTAGACGTCGGCTACTTTGCGTCCCTTGTACTCAAGGAACAGTGCAGTGCCGGCGAAGTCGGTTACTACCTTGGCCTGGTGAGCCAGGCTGTAGGTAACGCGGCCGTTCTCCACGGTCTTCACCAGTTTGGGCGCAGTCGCCTTCCATTGGGACCGACGTGCACGGGTATTCGAGCGGGACATTTTCCGCTTAGGAACAGCCACGACTAACTCTCTTCTCTCTCGACAGACTCTGTACTTGTTGCCGCATCGCTCGACGCGGCAGTGCCAGTCAGCCCGGTAAGGGCGGACCAACGGGGATCCAAAATTTCGTGCTGATGATCGGGGTCATCCGCTAGGTGTACTCCACATTCAGAACACAAGCCCTCGCAGTCCTCCCGGCATACCGGCTGGAACGGCAGCGACGTTACCACTCCGTCCCGAAGCACCGGCTCAAGATCAATTGAATCCCGATCAACCCGGTGCTCTTCAACAAGCTCATCTCCTTCGGACAACTCGACGTCGTCGTAATAGAAAAGCTCTTGCACATCGATGCTGCTGTCGTACCTGATGGGATCCAGGCACCGACCGCATTCGCCCACTATCTCGACGTCTGCGGTACCCGATACCAGGATGCCTTCATGTACTGCCTCAAGTCTCAGATCCAGTTCCACAGGGGAACCTTCCTGAACACCGATGAGAACCACACCGAAATCCTTAGGTGCGGGTACATGTTCTTCGATTGTTCGCATGCTGCCTGGGCTACGCCCGAGGTCCTTGACATTGAATATCAAAGGCGAACTGAGATCGCTCTTAATGGGAACTCCTGTAGAACATATGACCGACGTATCATCTTAGCCTGATAAGCCCGCCCGGCTCAAACCAGGGCCCGCGGGCCCTGCATGCGGCGTACGCCGACGGCGAGTGCCGTTCATGCTCCACCTCACCACGGATTCGGTGCAGTTCCAAACCCGCCACGCGGGTCGGAGCGGGATCGACAACGCTCCGACCACCGGTCCCCCATCACTGGACTACCTACCCGTAAGCTTTGTCCAGTGAAGATCCCCCCAGCCGCCGGTGCCATCTGGCCGTGGCTGCGACGATCAATGACGCTGCTGGCCGCTCTTCTCTGCGTCTGGCTCATTGCCTGCTACTCCCTGTTCATCAATCCTCCGGTGTTTGGCTCCGACCAGGTGGCCGGCGTTGAGGCGGACGCTGTTGTGGTGCTCGGCGGTGACAGTTCAGAACGCCTCCCGGTGGGGCAGGAACTGGTGGCAGCCGGGCATGCTCCCATCCTGGTCATGTCGAACACCGACACTCCGGGCAACGTCGACGCCGACAAGTTGTGCCGGCGACCGGCCCACGTGTCGCGGGTGTGCTTTGAACCGGATCCGCGCACCACCCGCGGCGAGGCTCGAGCCCTGGCCCGGCTCGCTGCGGACCGGGGATGGGACAGGCTGATCGTTGTCACCTCGGACTATCACGTGCTGCGGGCCTTCACGAATCTGAGCCAGTGCTCAAACTCGACGTTCATCATGGTGCCGTCCCAGCCGGACCACGGGCTGCTTGGCTGGCTCCCCCGGTTTATCGAGGAAAGCGCGGCCCTCACGGCGAGCTACCTGCGACCAGTGTGCGCCAACCGCATCTGATCACCCTTCCCCGCACCATGGTGCAACAGCGACATTGGTCAGTATGCTTAGGTTCACCTGGGCCCCGCCAGTAAAGCGATGCCCCACCCACTAGCCGGGAAGTAGCGCCAACGATGAGCAATTCCGAAAAAACGCTGGATTCGATCTGGTCCGACTGGACACAGGCTGTCAACATGAATGCCTCCACCCTGAAGCACTGGCTCGACACCGACGAGTCCAAAGCAGTCGGACAGAAGAGTGGCAGCGAGGAATCAGTGGGTCATGAATCCGGTCGTCGGATTGTCAAGATTCTAGAAACCAACAAGGCAGATCTGAGCAACGCCGATGTCGAGCACATGCACAAAGTCGTGGGCTACATCCACCGGCATTTGGCACAGAAACCCTCCTCCAACCTGGAAGACTCGCGGTGGCGATACTCCCTGATGAACTGGGGGCACGACCCCCTCAAACAGGAGTAAAACGCTCAGCCATCCCTACATAGCCGCACCTGCTGCGATAGAGTGCAGATTATGTCGCAGATAAGAATCAGGGATGCTGCCCATTATCTCGGGGTCAGCACCGATACGGTGCGCCGGTGGGTGGAGGAGGGCACGTTGTCCGGCGATAAGTCGGAGTCGGGGGTCACCACGGTGGACGGGCTCGGACTGGCACACCTCGCCCGCGAGCGCGCTGTACTCCCTGATGATCCGTCGGGAATGGCCAGCTCGGCCCGCAACCGGTTTGTGGGGCTGGTTACCCGGGTGGTGTCGGACCAGGTCATGGCCCAGGTGGAGCTGCAATGTGGCCCGCATCGGGTGGTGTCGCTGATGAGTGCTGAAGCGGTCCGCGATCTGGCCCTGGAACCCGGTTCGGTGGCTGTTGCAGTGGTGAAGGCAACGACAGTCATTGTGGAGACGCCGGGACGGAAGGCCTGACGTGGCTCGCCCCTCCCGCACCCTATCGGCCGGATTCGGCCTTGCCGTTCTACTGTCGACCACCGCCTGCGGCACACCCAGTGACCCCGCGCCCACCGACGACCAAACGCTGACCGTGTTTGCCGCAGCATCGCTGCAGTCAACGTTCACAGAACTCGCCGACGACTTCGAAGCAATACACCCCGGCGTGACCGTCACGCTAAGCTTCGCCGGGTCATCCGATCTCGCCACCCAACTCTCGGCTGGTGCCCCCGCCGACGTGTTCGCGTCGGCGGACACCGTCACCATGGGCCGGCTCGTCCAGGAAGGTCTGATAGACGGCAACCCGGTGCCTTTTGCTACCAATACCCTCACGATCGCCGTCCCGCCGGGCAATCCGGCGGGTGTTGAGCAGTTCAGCGACCTCGCCGACCCCGGCACGAGCGTGGTACTTTGCGCTCCCCAGGTGCCCTGCGGTGCTGCAGCCACCCAAACGCAGGAAGCAGCCGGTGTCACGGTGAACGCCGTTAGCGAGGAATCATCGGTGACCGAGGTGCTCGGGAAGGTGCGCTCCGGTGAAGCCGACGCCGGACTGGTTTACGTCACCGACGTCCTCGGCGAGGAAAGTGGCGTCGAGGAGATTCCGTTCGACGAAGCAGCCGACGCCGTCAACATCTACCCCGCGGGGGTAGTTGCGGACGGCAATACCAGGCTCGCCGCCGCCTTCCTCAACCTTCTGACCGGGCCGGAGGGGCAGGACGTCCTGGCTGAAGCCGGCTTCGGCCCCCCATGAGCGACCATCCCAGCATCGAGTACCCGTTGAAAGGGCGCCCGCCCGATAAACCCTCAACTAAAAGGCCCCAGTCAATCCGCCACGGGATTCCACCATGGGTTTTCGTCGTCGCCGGTGCTGGCGCACTCTTTGTCATGTTGCCGCTCGCAGCAATGATTTCCCAGGTGAGCTGGTCCCAGTTTGTCCCGCTCATCACCTCCGAATCGTCGCTGGCCGCGCTGGGTCTGAGCCTACGAACCTCGCTGATCAGCACAGTGCTGTGCGTGGTCTTTGGGGTGCCGATGGCTCTGGTGTTGGCCCGCACCGACTTTCCCGGCCAACAACTGATGCGGGCTCTGGTGCTGCTGCCGCTGGTGCTTCCGCCGGTGGTCGGTGGCATTGCCCTGCTCTACACGTTTGGCAGGCAAGGACTGCTGGGCACCAGCCTTCAAATCCTTGGCATTGACATCGCCTTCTCGACCACCGCCGTCGTGATCGCCCAGACCTTCGTTGCACTCCCCTTCCTGGTACTAAGTCTTGAGGGTGCGATCCGGTCGGCGGGCAGCAGGTACGAGGCGGTGGCCGCTACCCTCGGGGCCCACCCCGGGACCGTCCTGCGCCGGATCACCCTCCCCCTGGTGTTGCCCGGGCTGGTTTCTGGCATGGTGCTGTCCTTCGCCCGCGCGCTTGGAGAGTTTGGTGCCACCCTCACCTTCGCCGGCAGCCTGCAGGGCACCACCCGGACGCTGCCCCTGGAAATCTACCTGCAGCGGGAGACCGACCCGGATGCCGCCGTCGCCCTGTCCTTAGTGCTCGTAGTGGTGGCGGTGCTGGTGGTAGGCCTGGCACACCGGTCACGCGCCCCGGTCCGCGACGCGCCATGAGACTGGTAGCGGATGTGCGGGTGGCAGCGCGGGGGCTGAATCTTCAGCTCACCGTGGAGAGCGGCGAAACGGTCGCCATCCTCGGCCCCAATGGTGCAGGCAAGTCGACGCTACTCGCTGTCCTTGCCGGACTGCTACGTCCTGACGGCGGCAGCGCCGCGTTGGGCGACACAGTCCTCTTTGATGACACATCCTGGCGTCCGCCCTACGACAGGGGTGTCTCGTTGCTGGCGCAGGAGCCGCTGTTGTTTCCGCACTTGAGCGTGCTGGATAACGTGGCCTTTGGTCCGCGGAGCCAGGGCACCGGTCGGGCCGCGTCACGAACTGAGGCGATGCGCTGGCTTCGTGAGGTTGAGGCTGTCGAGTTCGCTGACCGTCGACCGTCGGAACTCTCGGGGGGTCAGGCCCAGCGGGTGGCAGTCGCCAGGGCGTTGGCCACCGATCCGAGGCTGCTGCTCCTTGACGAACCGATGGCTGCGCTGGACATTGCAGTCACCCCGGCGATGCGCAGGACGCTACGGCGGGTACTGACGGGCCGAAGCGCCATCATCGTGACCCACAACGTGCTTGACGCGCTAATGCTTGCTGATCGAACGATTATCGTCGAAGCCGGCGCAGTGGTGGAGATGGGACCAACCCGTGAGGTGCTGGAACGCCCCCGCAGTGCGTTTGGTGCGGGGTTGGCCGGGCTGAATCTGGTGACCGGCGTCAGCATCGAGGGTGGTCTGGAGACCACCGCGGGGCTTCGGCTGTCGGCACTCGCCGAAGTGCCGCTGGGTCTGGCCCAGGAGGCTGCTGCGGTGTTCAGCCCGCGGGCGGTCTCGGTGTTTGTGGTGCAACCATCGGGTAGCCCCAGGAACGTGCTACCCGTCACCATCACCGACCTGGAACAGCGTGGTGAGCTCATAAGTGTTCGAGCCGGACAGCTAAGCGCCGATATCACCGCCGCCGCTGCGGCTGACCTTGACCTGATACCTGGCCTGCGGGTGTTCTTTGTGGTCAAGTCCACCGAAGTGACCCTTTATCCGCGGTAAGAATCACCGGGGTCAGCGTCAACAATTTTTCTGGTGGGACGACCGGTAGAACTATAAGTTTTTCACAACTTGCATCCGACAGCATGAGGGCACCTAGATTCGTCCAAAGACCGGGGTGTGTCATGAATATTTTCGGTAGGAAAAGTCCGCTATTAACGCATGAGTCACCTCAAGGGGCGGGGGAAGCGGTTCCACGCATCCCCGACCGAGATCAGGCCCGGGTCAGACCACAAACATCCGGTCACCGATTGTCGGTCCGCATCGCAGCGATTGCCACCGCCCTGGTCTTTCCCCTCGGCATGTTGCTACCGGTGACCGTAGCCAACGCCGTGGTGGCCCCCACCGGTCAGGGGTTCACAGTGACCCCCTCGGATCTCGCCTTCATCCTGAAGCAGATCAAAATCTCCGAGGCGCACGTGGCGAACACCACATCCGAGACCGGCCCCTGTGGCGCGCTGGTGGGAACAGGGCCCAACCAGATTGCCACTCCCCTGATTTCACATGGTCTCAGGACGGTTGATGGTTCCTGCAACAACCTGCAACCGGGGCAGGAAACCTTCGGCGCCGCTGATCAGGTGTTCCCGCGGTTGGCGCCGGCCAAGTTTGGCAGCGCGGAGGCGGGGTCACTGGGTGGCCCTCCCGCACCAACCAGTTATCAGCAGACATCCGGGAATGTCTTCGACTCACAGCCACGCATCATCAGCAACCTGATCGTGGACCAGACCTCAACCAACCCTGCAGCTGTAGCTGCAGCCGGTCTGCCCATCAGAAGCCAGAACAACCCCGGGGTCACCCCGTGCACCACAGATCCCGATCCTTTGGCCGTGCCAGCGGTAGACGCTGTCCCTGTCGGCTGTACACCGTCCTTCCAGACCCTGTTCATTCCGAATGTCACCACGGATGTGGGGCTTTCTCCTCCGTACAATTCGCTGTTTACCCTGTTTGGACAGTTCTTCGATCATGGAATCGATCAGACGGTCAAGGGTGGCGGAACCGTCTTTGTTCCGCTGAAAAGTGATGACCCGCTGATCGCTGGACCGGACCACAAGGTTGGTACCGCCGATGATCTGGATTCGCACCTGCGGTTCATGGTGCTGACCCGGGGGAAGAACCAGCCGGGCCCCGACGGACAATTGGGCACAGTGGACGACATTCGTGACGCCCTCAACACCGACACACCCTGGGTTGACCAAAGCCAGACCTACACCTCCCACGCCTCCCACCAGGTTTTCGTGCGCGAGTACGTCAATAACGCCAATGGACGCCCGGTGTCGACGGGCAAACTGCTGGGCGGACCTGCGGGTCCCACTGCGGGCGGCATGGCTACCTGGGCGACCGTCAAGGCACAGGCCGCATCGCTGCTGGGCCTGCGCCTCGAGGATAAGGACGCTCTGGACGTCCCCATGATTGCCGCGGATCCTTACGGTAAGTTCATCCCCGGCCCCGTTCGGGGGCTGCCACAGTATGTGACCCTCACCGGACTGGTTGAAGGCGACACTGCAGCTCCTGTGCCTGTTCCGGACAACGTCAGGTACTTTGAGACACCGTTCCTGACCGACATCGCCAACAACGCAGTTCCAAAGCCCGGCTTCACTCCGGACCCCGACGACGTCGTCACGCCATCCCTGACCCCTTGCGCGCGACCAGGAGTTCCGGTGGGCTGCGTCAACCAATACGACAACGAAATCCTGGACCTGCACTTCGCAGCCGGTGATGGCAGGGTCAATGAGAACATCGGACTGACCGCCATCCACCAGGTGTTCCACTCCGAACATGACCGGATGGTCAATGACATCAAGAACACCCTTACCGCAGATACCTCCGCTGCTGGCGTGAAAGCACTGGCCGAATGGAAGGCAGCACTTGGCGCTGACGGTTGGAACGGTGAAAGGCTGTTCCAGGCCGCCCGTTTTGTGACGGAGATGGAGTACCAGCACCTGGTCTTCGAGGAGTTTGCCCGCAAAGTCCAGCCTGCGATCAACCCCTTCGAACCGTTTGCCTTCACCCAGACCAACGTCGATCCGGCAGTTACCGCTGAGTTTGCCCATGCGGTTTACCGTTTTGGACACTCCATGTTGACCGAGACGATCTCCCGGCGCAACGAAGACCGGCCAGGTCCGGACGGCGAATTCGGCACCTCCGACGACATAGCGGGATCCCAGAATGACATTTCTCTCCTTGAAGGGTTCCTTAATCCCCCGGCCTACACCGATGGCGGTCCGGCCGGGGCCCTGACCTCCGAGGAGGCTGCGGGCAGCATCTTCATGGGAATGTCCGATCAAGTGGGTAACGAACTCGATGAGTTCGTTACCGAGACCCTCCGTAATAACCTGTTGGGTCTGCCGCTTGACCTGGCGACAATCAACATTACCCGCGCCCGTTCGGAGGGCATTCCCCGCCTCAACGTGCTACGCCGCACCATCCACGCTGCTACAAATGACGCCCAGCTGCGGCCTTACGTCAACTGGATCGACTTCGGCGAAAGCATCAAGCACCCGGAGTCCCTGGTGAACTTCGTTGCAGCGTACGGCATGCACCCAACTATTACCGGTGCGACGACTTTGAAAGCCAAGCGCACTGCGGCGCGGGAGATTGTCAATCCAAATGTGGCCGCGGGAGACGTACCTCCTGTGGACGCCGCGGATTTCATGAACAGCACCGGCGCCTGGGTAAACAATGGAACCTCATCCATTACCGGGCTGGACAACGTTGACCTCTGGATTGGCGGTTTGGCTGAGCAGACAAACGTCTTCGGGGGGCTGCTCGGAAGCACCTTCAATTACGTGTTCGAAAGCCAGATGACCGATCTGCAGAACGGCGACCGCCTGTACTACCTCGCCCGCACGCCCGGTATGAACCTGCGCACCCAGCTTGAGGGAAACTCCTTCGCGGAACTGGTCATGCGCAACACGAATGCGAAGAGCCTCAAGGCCGATCCCTTCGCCACGTCGGACTGTAAGTTCGAGTTGAAGAACCTCGCTGGCACCCCGGCCGGGTTTGCTACGTTCGGCAACACCGTCGCTAACGATCCAAGCAGTGAATGCGATGAGGCTGCCCTGCTGATCCGCATGCCGGACGGAACGATCAAGTACCGTGCGCGAAATACGGTCGACCCGGCCGGTATCAACGGACAGAGCGTTTACAACGGAACGTCGGGCACCGACCGGATCTTCGGTGGAAATGACAGCGACACCTTCTGGGGCAACGCAGCCAACGACGTTATCGAAGGTGGCGACGGAGCCGACGTCGCTTTGGGCGGTCTTGGCAATGATGTCCTTACCGACCTCGCTGGCGACGACGTACTTAAAGGCGGCCCCGGTAACGACGCCATCGACGCAGGTCCCGGGCTGGATCTGCTCATGGGCGGTGACGGCAAGGACTTCACCAACGGCGGCGGTAACGCCAACACCACCTTCGCGGGTGAAGGAGACGACTTCCTGATCCTCGGCGAGGGTATTGACCAGGGTATTGGTGACGGGGGGGACGACTGGATCGAGGGTGGTGACCAGCCCGACGGTCTTATCGGTGACAGTTCCAATTTGTTTTTCACCGATGACAACAAGCCTGGCCACGACATCGCTATCGGCCAGGGTGGGGACGATGACTACGACCTGGAGGGTGGGGACGACATCGGCGTCGCCGGACCGGGAATTGAGAAAAACTCTGGCGCCGCGGGTTACGACTGGTCCATCAGTCAGGGAGATCCCCAGGCGATGGATGCGGACCTCGCCCTTCCCATTCCACCGCTGGATGTGTTGACAGCGGGGGTCAGGGACAAGTTCAACGAGACCGAGGCCGTGTCAGGCTGGAACTTGAATGACAAGATCCGCGGCGACAGCCTGGTTCCCAGTGAAGTGGGTGGCGGCGGATTCATCGGCTGCGACGTTCTTGACCAAGCAGGCGTAGATCGCATCAGCGGACTCAGCGCCCTGGTTCCTACCTCCGCGCTGACCACCCCGCTGGCTGATGTCGCTGCCAAGTCGGTGATCGGCCCGGGAGAATGTGCTGGGCTCGCTGGACCCGTATGGGGCGCGGGTAATGTTTTGCTCGGCGGCGCCGGGAGCGACCTGATTGAGGGCCGTGGCGCCAACGACATCATCGACGGCGATGCCTACCTCAGTGTCCGGCTCAGCGTCCGTAACGCAGCCGGCGAGCAGATCGGCAGCGCATCAGTTGAGGGCGTCGGTCAAAGTGCCATGGCCGCTCAGTACCTGCGCGACGTCAATGGCAACCTCACCGGGCCAACCCTGCAGCAGGATGTCTTTGCAGGGGTAGTCGATCCGGGGAACATCGTCATCGTTAGGGAGATCCTTTCCCCAGCGAACGGGACGTCGGTGGACATTGCACAGTTCTCTGATCTTGAGGCGAACTATGATGTAACCACCTCCCCCGCGGGAGCCACGTTGGGTTCGCCGGGTTCGGTCACCACCGTTGTTCACGCCCGCGGCACCCTGGCCGACGGCACCGACACCCTGCGGAATGTTGAACAGCTCCGGTACTCGGACTCCGTTGCTCCAGCGGCACCGGTGATTGGAACGGCCACGGCAGGCAACGCCTCCGCTACTGTCCGGTGGACCGCACCAACGGGTCTTGTGACCAGCTATAACGTGCGGGTCATCGATTCCGCTGGCGCTACGGTGGGCGCACTACGGACGGCCGCCGCCGATGCAACCAGCGAGGTGGTCACAGGCCTGGTCAACGGGCAGGCGTACCGGTTCCAGGTGCAGGCGGTCAACGCGGTGGGAGCAAGCCCGTTCTCGGCCCTGTCCACCGCGGTAACTCCCGATGTGGTCCCCGCAGCTCCAACGAATGTAGTCGGAGTACTCGGAAACGCACAGGTGACCCTGTCCTGGACCGCTCCGGCACTAAATGGTGGAACGGCCATCACCGAATACCGGGTACAGGTGCTTACCGGCACAACGGTCCTACGAACGGTGACGTTCGCTGGCACCGCAACGACGGATCGCCTAGTTACCGGTCTGACCAATGGCACCGCGTACACCTTCAGGGTCCAGGGGGTTAACGCCTTCGGGATCGGCGCACTATCTACAGCCTCCGCCGCAATCACCCCAAATGTTGTCCCGGCGGCACCAGTGATTGGGACTGCCACGGCGGGTAATACCACGGCTACAGTCCGGTGGACGGCGCCAGCCGGAACCGTCGGCAGCTACAACGTACGGGTAGTCAACGCGGCCGGAACCCAGGTGGGCGCACTACGGCCCGCCGGGGCTACCGCAACCAGCCTCGTGGTGACGGGACTGGTCAACGGTACGG
>NZ_JBTNDE010000013.1:0-119103 GCF_054511155.1 Arthrobacter glycogeni
CAGGCCGACCACCGCCGCCACAGCCACCCCGCCCATCAACACCGGCCGATCAGCTGCCGCTTCCCGATCAGCCGCCGGGGCGGTCCACACCGCGCCGACGCCCAACGGACCCCCCGGACCATACCCACCAGACGCCCCACCAGACGTCCCCGACGAACCGCCCGAAGCCCCCGCGGACGTGTTCGAGGACCCACCCGCGGACGCCCCCGTGGACGTACCCGCAGACGTATCTGCGGGCCCTCTACTGGAGCCGGAGTCCGGGCCGGATTCGGGAGGGTATCCCTTTCCGGTAGGAGAAGCTGTACTGCTTTTCATACCCCCATTCCATCATCGGGCACTGACAAAATAAGGTCCGCAGGAGGACATCCGGAAAAGAATTTTGAACTATTTTTCGCGGCCCGGTCACAGCCCACAGGGGGCGTGCACGAAACCCCACAACCCACCCGCTGAGGCGTTAGATCGGGCGACTCACCCGATCACCCACCAGACCTCACGGTTCTGCGAAAGGGAAGGGGTTGGCGTGACGGTCTAGATATGCTCGATACAGCTGAATCAGTAGAGGCCACAATCGGTCGCATCACAGACTCCACTGTTCAGCACGACGACGTTCAAGATACAGACCTGACTTTGAAAGCCAGGCACCGGGCCATGTGGGCGTTGGGCGACTATCCGGCATTGGCCGCCGAAATCATTCCCGACCTTGGCACCGTGCTCGTTGACGCCGCGTGGGTGCAGCCAGGAGACCGGGTCCTCGACGTTGCCGCCAGAACGGGCAATGCGCCAATTCGCGCTGCCCAGACATGAGCAGTTCTCAATCGCCGCACCCGAGGGAACGTTCGATCAGTTTGTTCGCTCGCTGGATCCCGGGGAGGAAACGTTCGACCGGGCGCTCACCGACCAATGCGTCTTGGTGATACCCGATGCGTCGTTGGAAACGCGACGGTTCCTCAAGGATCTCCCTGACTGCCAACATGGACGCGCTTGAGCCGAGCCTGCCAGTGTTTGAGGCCGCAATGGAGCAGCAAACGGATCGCTGCCGCGTTGACCTAGGTATTTCCCAAGGCGTGCAGTAGACACTCAAACAAGAGGAGTCGATGGTACCGAGACCGCCACCTGCGCCTCTGGATGCCGGGCATTGTAACGGCATACTGAACGGAGCCACCCGACGCCCCTAAAGACGGTGGCTCCGTTTGGGGGAGCCCCTGCGGTCTCAGCCCGGGCTCAGCCCCAGCCACGCCTGTTCTATTGTTGCCGAACCGGGCACAGTGCGCCCGTGAGCGCCGTCAACGGTCGCTTCTGGAAGCGACCCCGCTTCACCTCACCCGAGGCAGCTCGGCAATTCGGCTGTGCTACTGATAGCCGTGCTATCGGGACCTCGGGTGGAACCTCCGGCGAGTTCTGCGGCGGTCGCAAACCGTGAAGCCATCGCAATGCCAATCCCGGGCTCCGCCGCGAAGTCCCGCGCGTCACTCTGCAGCAATCCAGAGACACACCGGATCGGTGAAGAGCCCTCTGCGCAAGCATGAGAGCGTTCGAGCCGGGCCGACCTGCCCCGAACGGGATAGCTACCAATTCGGTGTCGGCGAGAGCGGTGATTTAGGTCATTCGTGACGCCGATGCTGTCAATACCCCGCGCGGATCTGCCACGTGGCTTCCCACAACCAATATGTGGCCCGTTCTCTCACGGCTGAACCGTCGCAAATTGGGCCAGATCCGCGCCATTCCGCTTTCGCAACGTCGACAGGCGTTGAAGTTGAGCGAAGGTGACTCAACTTCAATTTGACTCTCCATCAAGCCTGAGTACAGTTGAGTGAAGAACGCTCAAGCCTCGGTCGTCGACAGAAGATTCGGGGAATCCAGGGGCTGGGCGCTCCCCTCACTACGGGCTGTTGAAAGGAAATACGCATGTCACGTGCAGTAGGTATTGACCTCGGAACCACCAACTCAGTGGTTTCCGTACTCGAAGGTGGCGAGCCCACCGTTATCGCCAACGCTGAAGGCGCACGGACTACGCCCTCGATCGTTGCGTTCTCCAAGGGCGGCGAAGTACTGGTCGGCGAGATCGCCAAGCGCCAGGCCGTCAACAACATTGACCGCACCATCGCCTCCGTCAAGCGCCATATGGGCACCGACTGGAGCGTAAAGGTCGACGACAAAAACTACACGCCGCAGGAAATCTCTGCGCGTATCCTGCAGAAGCTGAAGACCGACGCCGAAAGCTACCTGGGCGAAAAGGTGACCGACGCCGTCGTCACCGTCCCCGCCTACTTCAACGACGCCGAGCGTCAGGCCACCAAGGAGGCCGGCGAGATTGCCGGCCTGAACGTGCTGCGCATTGTCAACGAGCCAACCGCTGCCGCACTGGCGTACGGCCTGGACAAGGGTAAGGAAGATGAGCTCATCCTCGTCTTCGACCTGGGCGGTGGCACTTTCGATGTGTCCCTCCTCGAGGTTGGTAAGGATGAAGACGACTTCTCCACCATTCAGGTGCGCTCCACCTCCGGTGATAACCGGCTCGGCGGCGACGACTGGGATCAGCGCGTCGTGGATTACCTGCTATCCCAGGCCAAGGCCAAGGGCGTTGACCTGTCCAAGGACAAGATCGCGCTGCAGCGTCTGAAGGAAGCGGCAGAGCAGGCCAAGAAGGAACTCTCCTCGGCGAGCTCCACCAACATCTCCCTGCAGTACCTCTCGGTGACGCCTGACGGCCCCGTCCACCTGGACGAGCACCTGTCACGCGCCAAATTCCAGGACCTCACCAAGGATCTGTTGGACCGCACCAAGAAGCCTTTCAATGACGTCATCGCAGAAGCCGGTATCAAGGTTGCCGACATTGACCACATCGTGCTCGTGGGCGGCTCAACCCGCATGCCGGCCGTCGTTGAACTGGTCAAGCAGCTGGCGGGCGGGAAGGAGCCCAACAAGGGCGTCAACCCCGATGAGGTAGTCGCCGTCGGCGCCGCACTCCAGGCCGGCGTGCTGAAGGGCGAGCGCAAGGACGTGCTGCTCATCGACGTCACCCCCCTGTCCCTCGGGATTGAGACCAAGGGCGGCATGATGACCAAGCTGATCGAGCGCAACACGGCCATTCCCACCAAGCGCAGCGAAACCTTCACCACCGCTGATGACAACCAGCCATCGGTAGCCATCCAGGTCTTCCAGGGCGAGCGCGAGTTCACCCGGGACAACAAGCCACTGGGTACCTTCGAGCTGACCGGTATCGCACCAGCGCCCCGCGGCGTGCCCCAGGTTGAGGTCACTTTCGACCTCGACGCCAACGGCATCGTCCACGTGTCCGCCAAGGACAAGGGCACCGGCGCCGAGCAGTCGATGACCATCACCGGCGGCACCGCGCTGTCGAAGGAAGACATCGACCGCATGGTCCGCGAAGCTGAAGAGCACGCGGCCGAGGACAAGGAACGGCGTGAAGCAGCCGACACCCGCAACGGTGCCGAGCAACTGGCCTATTCCGTCGACAAGCTGATCTCAGACAACTCGGACAAGCTGCCCGAGGACGTCAAAACCGAGGTTCAGGCCGACGTCGACGACCTCAAGAAGGCACTGGAAGCCAACCCCGAGGAAGCCGGATCGGTTGACGCGGTCAAGGCAGCGTTTGAGAAGCTTCAGACGTCGCAGTCCAAGCTCGGCGAAGCTATCTACGCAGCTGCCCAGCAGGACGCGGCGGCGCCCGGCGCCGACGCCCCTCAGGACGGGACGACGCCGGACGCCGGCCCGGCCTCGAACGACGAGGACATTGTCGACGCCGAGGTAGTCGACGAAGACGACACCACCGAAAAGAAGTAGTCATGCCGCACCACGGAAACGAAGAAGAGCACCAGTCTGAACCGGTCAACTTCCGTAACAACCGGAAAATTGATCCTGAGACAGGTAAGGTCCGTGGGCAGCACCAGGACGACGACGGCGCACAGGCTGGTCCCACTGACCAGCCCGTGACACCGGACTCCGTCCAGGATCCAGTTGATGAAGCCAACGTCGACGCCGGGGAGCAGCCTTCCGACGGCAGCGATGCACTGGCTCAGGCCGAGGCGATCCTCAACGGGATTGACGGTGAAGGGTTCACCCAGCCCGCCGCCGAATCGGCCTCCGCATTGGAAGCCGAGCTGCGCACGGACCTGCAACGCCTGTCGGCCGAGTACGTCAACTACCGGAAGCGGGTCGAACGTGACCGGGATGTCGCCCGGGATATGGCGGTAATCGGGGTCCTGAATTCCCTGATGCCCGTGCTCGACGACATCGACGCTGCCCGCCAGCATGGCGACCTGACCGACGGACCTTTCGCCGCGATCTCCACGAAACTGGAGAACGCGCTGAAGACCTACGGCTTGACCCGGATCGACGAGACCGGCGTGGAGTTCGACCCGAATATCCACGAAGCCTTGATCCAGCAGCCCAGCGCCGACGTGCAGTTCGACAGCGTCAACCAGATTCTGCGGGCAGGCTACAAGAAGGGCGACCGAGTCCTTCGCGCAGCCCAGGTTATCGTCGCAGTACCTGAGTGATCGCCGAAAGGTGACACTTGCAGCTGGGCGGGGGCCTTGTAAGGGCCTTTAATATTCCTAAGGCCGTCCGCGGCCGCAGGAATTTCGTTGGCCCGTCAAGGCTTCCGTCCCGCTGCGCAACCGACTTTACGAACACCGCACACCGAGAGACTAAGGGGACACCAATTGGCCAGTCAGGATTGGGTGGACAAGGATTTCTATAAGATCCTCGGTGTCCCCAAAGATGCTTCCGGCGCCGATATCAAGAAGTCGTACCGGAAGCTGGCACGCAAACATCACCCGGACCAGAACCAGGCAACCGGCGGCTCGGACAAGATGTTCAAGGACATCTCCGAGGCCTACTCGGTGCTATCCGATCCTGAGGACCGCCAGCAGTACGATGCCATCCGAGCCATGGGTGGCGGCGCACGCTTCACTGCTGGGGGAACCAGCGGAGGGCCTGGTGGCGCCGGCTTCGAGGATATTTTCGGCAACCTCTTCGGCCAAGGCTCTGGACGGCCCAGCCCTGGCCGCCAACGCGCCGGTAGCGGAGGAGCCAGCTACAACAACCTTCCCCCCGAGTTCGCGGACCTGTTCGGGCAGGGTGGTGGCGGCGGATTCGGCGGGTACCAGCCCACCCCGCGCAAGGGCGCCGACCGAACGGCAACCACCAACATCTCTTTCGCCGGTTCCATCAACGGCACCACCATCGGGTTGCGCGAGCCGTCCGGCGAGGTGATTGACGTCCGTGTCCCTGCTGGAATCAAGGATGGCCAGAAGGTTCGTGTTCGTGGCAAAGGGCAGGCTGGCGCGGCCGGAAACGGGGACCTGATGGTCAGCGTCAGCGTCAAATCGCACCCGTACTTCCAGCGCGACGGCGACAACATTCGCGTTCACGTCCCGGTGTCCTTCCCGGAGGCAGCGCTTGGAGCGCAAATCGATGTTCCGACGCTCACCGGAGACACAGTCAAGGTCAAAGTTCCGGCCGGAACGCCGTCTGGGCGCACCCTGCGCGTCAAGGGTCGTGGCGTTTCGACACCCAAGGTGTCGGGTGACCTGCTGGTGACCATCGACGTCGTCGTCCCCCAGAACCTCAACAAGGACGCCGAAGCGGCTGTCGAGGCGTTCGCCGCCGCGACATCGGACGCCGACCCGCGTGCCGGTCTCGCCGCCAAGGCGAAACTCTAAAGCCAAAACCGCTGCGAGAGGAGGTCACGATGCCCATTGATGCAACCTTGCCTATTTACGTGATCTCCGTCGCCGCGGAACTGGCCGACATGCACCCGCAAACCCTCCGCCAATACGACCGGCTAGGTCTGGTGACGCCCAGCAGGGCGCCCGGCCGTGCCCGGCGCTATTCGCAGCGGGACGTGACCACCCTTCGCGAGGTACAGCGGCTCTCGCAGGAGGGCGTGTCATTGGAAGGCATTCGTCGAATCCTGCAGCTCGAGAACCAGGTGGCAGCGCTGCAGCACCGGGTGCAGGAGCTCTCCGACGAGTTGGCGTCCCGCCGTCGTCAGCCCGACTCCAGCAGGGTCTTCGCTGCGGGGCTAGCGGGCGACGTCGTCACCCTCGCCCGCGGGAAGCGTCCCCGCCCCCGAAGTCAGGCGATGGTGGTGTGGCGGCCGTGATGCCGGTGCCGCGAGCTGGCGTACCGCTGGAAACCCGCGCGGTTACGGTGCAGACTGGGGGTATGCCTCAACAGTCCTCCGACGCCGGTGATTTCGGCGAAATGATCCAGCTGCTGCTCCTGATCGGCGGGGCGACGCTGGTGGTGATTGGCTTGGGCATGGCGTTTGCCACCTGGATGATTGTCCGGCGGCTGCGCCGGACCGGCGTCGTGCAGCGCAGCTTTTCGAATGGCGTGCTGACAGCTCGTTCGTACGCGGTCGACGACGGCGTCCGGCGGATCGCGCGGCTCCGCCTGGAGCTGCGGCGCTCGGGTCAGGCGACCCGGCGGGCCTTGGATGCCGCAGCGGGGAGCGGGGGGCCAATTGGTGAACTTCCCATCGTGGCTGAAGACCTTTTCCGGGCCGAGCGTGCGCTCGAGGATCAGCTGCGGATGGCCGAACGCGAACCCGACCGGCAGCTCAAACGTGACCTGGCTGGCCGGATCGGTGAGCAGGTCCAGTCGTACGGCACCTTGTCGGCTGACCTCCGCCGGTCCCTGATGCAGGCCGGCCAGCCCACGGGCGCCAACGAAATCCAGCGGGCCAGCACCCACCTGACGCGCGAGATCAATGTGCTGCAGGCGTGGAGCAAGTCCTACGGCACACGCGACCAGATCCAGTAGAGGCTGAGGGGACCACCATCATGTCAATTGGCCGCCGCATTTCCCGCGTCGTCCGCGCCAACCGCACGGCGGCGCAGGAGAAGCCCACCGACCCGATCCAGACAGTCGACGAAGCGCACCGCCAGCAACTCGATCTGGTGGACAAGGCGCGCCGCAGCGTCGCAGACCTGACCGCCAACCGTCACCGCCTCGAACTGCTCGCAGGAGAAGCACGCGCCGAACTCAATCAACTTGAGCGAGCCGCGTCCGACGCTGTCAATGCCGGCGACGACGACGCCGCCCGCGCTGCCCTGCGACGCAGCATGGCCGCCTCAAAGCGGCTCGAAACGTTCACCCGCCAGCGTGACGGGCTTGATGCGCAGGTGCGCCAGCTCGACTCGAACCTTCAACGGCTCGAAACCCGGGTAGAGGATAACGGCATCCGCTACCAGACGCTCAAGGCCCGCCACGGCGCGGCGCAGGCCGAACTCGGGATGCAGGATGCGCTCGCCGGATCCGGGCAGGCGGCTGCGGGCGCCGAAGCCGCGGCACGGCGGGCCGAGTTGGAAGCCCGCCGCATGCAGGCCCAGGCCGCGGCCCGTGACGAGCTGTCCTGGTCCGACCCCAACTCCAGCCGGGTCGAGGAAGCCTTCGAGGAGCTGGAGGCCAGCTCGGCGGCCGACCGGGAGCTGGAGCGGCTGAAGAACCGTCGCCCGAGCGACTAGTTCCCGTGTCACGGAGGGCCACACCGCTCGCGCGGCTGCGCCGTGGGTAGACTCGGCGACATGACAACAATCAGTGGCGGGCATTTCTTGGTAGTCGGAGCGACGGGGGTGCTCGGCGCTGCGATGGCGCGGCAGTTAGTTGCTGCTGGCGCGCAGGTTACCCTCTCTGGACGATCCACCGCAAAGCTTGGCAGCCTTGCCGAGGAGCTTGGGGCTTCCGCAGCCGGAACCATTGCGGCCGATCTCACCCATCCCGGAGCGCCAGCCGACATAGCTGAGGCGTGCGGGGAAATTGACGGCCTGGTCTATGCAGCCGGTGTGGTCGCATTTGGTCACGTGGCGGAGCTCGACGACGAAACGCTGGATGAGCTTCTTCTGGTGAACCTCATGGCTTACATCAGGCTGATCCGGGCGGTAGTGCCGCAGCTGCGACGGGATGCGGTGGTCGCCCAGATCAGCGCGGTCGTGGCCGAGAGCCCCACCGCTGGAATGGCCGCCTATTCCGCCAGCAAGGCCGCCCTGAGCGCATTCGGGAAAGCTCTGGCCCTTGAAACCCGGCGGCAGGGCATCCGGGTACTCGATGTCCGGCCGCCGCACACGGAGACCGGGCTGGTCGGCCGGGCAATTGCGGGGTCTGCCCCACGTCTGCCCCAGGGGAAGGATCCCGAAGCTGTTGCGGCCCGGATCCTGACAGCAATTGTCGACGGCGAGAAGGATCTGCCGGCATCGGCATTCAGCTAGCCATTCTTGGGACGACGACAGTCGGGCCCTACCGGAACCGTCGTCCCTGATCCCGCCGGTTGGCCCATAGTGCCAACGCGCCGAGCACCACGGTCCACGCGGTGATGGTCAGGAGTGACAGCGGTTCAATGACGTGACCGGTGAACACCTGAACCGAGATGTCCCGTGCGGCCCGGGACGGCAGGAACAACGAGAAAGTGTTGAGCCAACCCGGGAAGAGGAACGGCGGCAGCAACATTCCCCCGGCGAAGGCGAGCGGGAAGAAGACCACCTGCGTGACGGCAATCGCTACCTTCGATGTGCAGAGATACCCGATGAACAGGCCGAGGGCCAGAAATGGTAATCCGCAGAGCAGCCACACCCCGATCGAGACCGGAACCCGCCACCAGGACAGCGGGCCGCCCGTAAACGCGTCGGGTGCCGCGGTGAGCGTGGCGCCCAGAATCAGGACCGGAATCAGGGCGATGAAGGCAAACAGTATGGCGGTCAGTGCCCGGGCTATGGTCGCTGGGAGCGGTCCGGCCGGAAGTGTCCGAAGATAGCTGCTCCACGGGTTCGCCCGTTCTTCAGCGACGCCGATTCCATAGTTGAAGAGGAACGCGCTCATCACGCCGAACAGCGCCAGCTGCGCCACTGCGGTCAGGGACGCGATGGGATCCTCGATGGTGGTTGCCTGCGGAATGACGAAGAAAAGTAGTGCCAGGGCAGGAAAGATGGTCGACGAAATCACCGCCACCGGAATCCGGAGTTGCTCCAGGATCTGGGCTTTGGTGTGAGCCCGGATCAGGGTTATCTGCGAGGGTGCTCCGGCCCGTGGGCCTGACATCTCTGTCATGACTGCTCCTGACTGATAGTACGGGCGCCCTGCTGGTTCCCGGTCAGCGCCCTGAAGGCTTCCTCAAGGCTGGCTGTATGCACTTCGAGGGACCGGACATCGAGGTTTTCCAGCACGAGCGCCCTCACCGTGGCGTCCCCATCCGTGGTGGTGATGGTGACGCGGCCGTCGTCGTGCGTTGCCACGCCCACGGTGTCCGCCAAGCGTTTGAACGACGACGCCGGCAACCCGGTACGGAAGGAGACTTTGCTGAGCGCGACGTGACTGCGGATGTCGTCCACAGTGCCATCGGCGACTACCGCCCCCTTGTCGATCACGACCACTCGCCCGGCAAGTGCCTGGATTTCCTCGAGGTAGTGGCTGGTGATCAGCAGTGTCCCGCCGGACCGCTGGTAATCGCGCAGGAGCCGCCACAGACTTTCCCGGGCCTCGACGTCCAGCCCGGTGGTTGGCTCGTCGAGGATCACCAGCGCGGGGCGCCCCACCAGGGCAAGCGCAACCAGCAGGCGCCGCTGCTGTCCACCGGACAAACCACCGCACTGGTTGGCGGCCATCGTGGACAGGCCGAAGTTGTCCAGGAGTTCGGCGGTGGGTACCGGATCCGGATAGTGGGCGGCGACAAAGTCAACGGTCTCGCTGACCCTCAGGGTCTGGGGCACTGACGTGGCTTGCGGTGTCGATCCGAGGCTTAACCGGGATGCCGGGTCCCGCGGGTTACCTCCGAACAGGCGCACCTCGCCGGAATCGACCCGGCGGAGGCCGCAGAGCAGGCTGATCAGGGTGGACTTGCCGGCTCCGTTGGGCCCCAGTAGCCCTACGGCTTCGCCGGAGCGGATGTCGAGGCTGACGCCGTCCAGTGCCGTGATTCCGCCGAATCGTTTGACGACGTCCGACGCTGAAGCAAGGATAGGCGCGGCGGGGGGTGTGGTGGGGGCAGTCATGGCAGCTCCGGTCGACGGTCAGGACAGCCCCGCGAGGAGTTCCCGCAGAGCCTTTCGATAGTCTGCGAAGGCGGCCTTGCCCTTCGGGGTGATCGCCACGTAGGTGGCGGGCGTGCGGCCCTCGATGGTCTTGGTGACCTCCACATACCCGGCGTCCTCAAGCTTGCGCAGGTGGGTGGAAAGATTCCCGGCGGTCATATCCAGGATTTTGCGGAGCTTGGTGAACGCGATGCGATCCCGTTCCCCCACCTCGTTGAGGGTGGTGATGGCCCTCAACCGTGCCTCGGCGTGAATGATCGGGTCAAGATCAGGCATGGGTCTCCTGCCGTTGCTGACGGCGGCGTAAGGTTTCCACCAGGGCGGCAACAAAGAACCCACCGGACCCCAAAATGAAGAACACCGTGAGGTAGTGGGTTGACCCACTCAACAGCGCCACCATGTTAATCACCAGGAACCAGATGCCCATGATGGACTGCGTTTTGTCGTTGAAGGTGGTTCCGCCGGTGATGTAGAGGAGGCCCACGATCAGAATGGCGATGCTATTGATGAGCATCCCGCGCACCCAGAAGTCATCGACGACGTTGGCGATGATCCCGCTCAGCGTCCCCATGACGAGGAATCCCAGCGCCCAGGCGACCCCATACATCCCGCCAACAAACGAAGAGTGTCCCCGAATACCACGGCTGTAGCGGCCAGCAATGACAATAGTGATCACGACGGCGATCAGAACCGCTGCCCCGAGGACGCCAAGTGCCGGTCCATAGGCGAGGGGAAGCCACCCGAACCGCGCACCATGCAGGGTGCCGAAACCGAGCAGCCATGCAAGCCCCCACACCAGATACAGTAGGGCCTCATTGCCCCGGAGTTCACGGCGCGCAGTGGCTTGAGCACTATGCACCACGCGTAGGGCGTTGTGCAGATCGAGAGGCTGCTCGCCGTCGGTCGCAGGTGTAGTCATTGTGGTTCCCCATTTCCTACGTGTCGTTATGCAAACCAGTTTGTCGCGCAAACCAGTTTGCACACAAGGGGCTGTAGGAAATACGTGCCAGACTAATCGTCTGGCACGCTGCGGAGGGTGGCTATCGCGATCATCCCCGCGGTCAGTGCAAGCCCTGACGCAAAGAAGACCACCCCGGTCCAGCCGGCCCCGACAAAGAAGAAGCCTCCAACCCAGCCGATCAGACTGGACCCGGCGTAGTAAAAAAAGTTGTACAGGCTAGACGCCTGGGCGCGACCCACGTCGGCGAGCCTCGGCGTCCAGCCGGCGGCCACCGAATGGACCGTGAAGAATCCGCCGGTAAAGGTCACCAAGCCCACAACGATCAGGGGGAGGGAATCGGACAGGGTCATCAGCAGGCCCACCACGATGACCGGAATCCCCGCCAGCATGACCCGCAGCCGGCCAAAGCGGCCGGTGAGGGTTCCTGCCACCCTGGAAGTGACTGTCCCTGCAAGGTAGGCGAGGAACAGGAGGCTGATCACCGCTCCCGGGAGGCCGAACGGCGGCAGTTCAAGGCGGAAACCTAGATAGTTGTAGACCGCGACGAATCCACCCATCAGCAGGAAGCCCTGCGCATACAAACCGAGTTGGCGAGCCGACCGGAGGTTGTGGACAATTCGCTCCGACAGCCTGGGGTCAACGTCCCGGACCGCCGGAACAAATCCGCGCGGTGCGGGCGCGAGCCAGACAAACGCCACTGCCGCGAGCGCTGCCATCAGGCTCGCCACCAGGACGCCGGCCCGCCAATCGAACAGGTCCGCCACCGGCCCCGCGACCAGCCGACCAGACAGCCCCCCGATGGTTGTCCCCGCGACATAGGTCCCGGCAGCGACGGCGGCGTGCAGCCGCTGCACCTCCTCGTTAAGGTAGACCAGGGCGATGGCGGGGATTCCGCCCAGCGCCGCACCTTCCAGGAAGCGCAGCACCAGCATCAGCTCGAAGGTAGGAGCCAGTGGCACCAGCAGGCCGAAAACGACGGCGGCGCTGATCGCCCAGGTCATGGCGCGCTTTCGGCCAGCCCGGTCAGCCACCCAGGACCAGGGGATCACCGCCAGGGCCAGCCCGATCGTCGCAGCCGACACCGTCAGCGATGCGTCCGCCGCGGAGATCGCGAAGTCGTCGGTGATGCTCGTCAGGACGCTCTGCACGGCATAGAGCTGGGAGAAGGTCGCCACCCCAGCGAAGAACAAGGCCCAAAGCATCCGGTTGTACGCCCGGCTGCCCTTGGGGTGACCATCCCACGTTCCCGGCGGGTTCACCGGAGGTCTCCCCGTGCAGGTCTGCTCAGGTTCCGAAGCGCCCGACGGCGTGTCGCCACCGACGCGCCGTCACTCAGGCGGGCGCGCTCGGAGAAGGTGTGCAAACCTGTCCGCCTAGTTCCGGCGATAGGTCAGATCGAAGATCATCCGGCCGGCTTCGTGGGCCTTGTTTTCGAAACTGGTGAGAATCCTGCCGTCAAAGCGGGGGGCCCACCCACCGCGGGCGTCGACGCCCTCATTGATGCCGGTGTTTCCGGTGCTGACAGGGTCCTTGCCCTCCCGTACGGGGGCTCCACCGACCACCAGTTCCACCCCGCTCTCCCACACCTGGGTGAGAGGACTGTCCGCGCCGGTGCGCTCGTTGTCGTGCACGTTAACGAACTGCTCCGAGCCGTCCAGGACGTCCCGCATCTGCACGGCATAGTCCGACCAGTCGGTCGCCAGCCGCCAAAGGCCACCCGGCGCCAGGGCCCGGGCAGCGGTCTCGGCAAAGTCGGCTTTTACCAGGCGACGCTTCCGGTGACGGGTCTTGTGCCAGGGGTCGGGGAAGAACACCCAGAGTTCACCGACGGATCCCGGCGGCAGCATGGTGGCGAGTGCTTCGGCAGCGTTCGCCTGCGCGATCCGGACGTTGGTGAGACCCTTTTGCTCGATCCGCAGCAGGGTCTGGGCGAGGCCCGGTTTATAGACTTCGAGCGCCAGAAAGTTGAAATCCGGCTGCAGTTCGGCGGCGTGGGTAATCGCCTCGCCCAGGCCTGACCCCACCTCGACGACGAGAGGGGCATCCCGATTAAACTCGGCGGCGGCGTCGAACTGGTACTCGGGATCCACCGAGGTGTCGGCCATCGTGTTGCGCGGCACCTCAACCACAAACCCATCCAGTTCCGCCCACGCCTGCCGCCGTCGGCCCTGCAGACGGGAGCCCCTCCGCACGAAGGAAACCGGCTGGGACAGGTGCGGTTCGGCTGGGGGAGTGGGGGCTGCTGGGTGAGTACTCATTGGTCTAAGCGTATCCAAGCCAACGAAACGCGCCCGTAGCAGTGGGCTGACATGGACCCGCGAACGCGAGTTTTCCACCCCGCTACCGCGGGCGCGCCGCCGACGGTGGTGTCGGTGGCGGTGCGGCCCCCGGAGTGCAGTCGGTTAGTGGTCGGACTCGGCTGCTGCTGCGGCTGTTGCCTTCTCGGCGTCCTTCTCTGCGCGTAGTGCTGTGGCTTCGTCCTGCTCCTCGGCCTTTTCCTGGTGAATGACCTCAGCGAGGAGCTTCTCCATTTCCTTCGCGACACCGCCGGCGGAAGCCGGGTTCTGGCCTGTGACCAGTCGCTCATCAACGACCACCTTCTCTTCGAAGACCCCCGCCGACACATGGGTGGCACCCTGTTCTTCCAGACGGTCCGCCAGGAAGAACGGAACGATCTTGTCCTTATCGGCAGCAACTTCCTCATCGTTGGTGAACGCTGCAACGCGCTTACCTTCAACGAGTCGGAGACCATTCTCCAGCTCAACGTTCAGTAGGCCGGCCGGACCGTGGCAGACAGCCCCGACCACACCGCCGGCGTTGTAAACGCTGGCTACCAGATTCTGCAAGCCTTCACTGTCCGGGAAGTCCCACATGGTGCCGTGCCCACCCACCAGGTACACGGCGTCGTACTGCGACGGGTCAACCACGTCTACCCGGGCCGTGTTGTAAAGCCCAGCCTTGGTCGTTTCGTCTTCGGTGAAGGCCACCTGAATGGGGTCGGAGGTGTCGACTTCGTCGCGGGGAGGCTGGCCACCCTTGATGGATGCGAAGTCAACGAAGTGGCCGGAGTCTTTGAAGACCTTCCACGGGTGGGCAGCTTCAGCCACGTTGTAGCCGGTTTTCTCGCCGGAGTCGCGGAGTTCGGAAACGCTGGTCAGTACAAGCAGAACTTTTTTCATTGAGTGCTCCTCTAGTCGTTGATTCCACCCTAGGCGAGGAGCACCCACAGCGCACCCCACAGGAAATGGCGCCGCGCCGGCTAGCGCTGCAGAAACTGGCTAGCGCTGCAGAAACCGATAGTCGCGCTAGTTATATCGGGCGCGGTCGCCGGTTTCTGCAGCGGAAGGGGGCAGCGTGAGTGTTCGACGCCGCGGCGGTCGCCCGTGCAGGAATTGGTGCTACCCGACTTGGCTCACGACGGCGGCCAGCCCGGCAATCCGCGACAGTGCAAGCTGAGCGTAGAGGGCCGCACCGTCGCCCAGAACGTTGTCGTCGAAGGTGGCATACGGGGAGTGGTTGAACGCGCTCTGCAGCGGGTCCGCTCCCGGGGCGACTGCCGAAAGGAACACGAAACTGCCCGGCACCGCGGCCAGGACCCGGGAAAAGTCCTCCGATCCGCTCAGCGGCTGCGCCATCCTGCTGTACCGGTGGGAGCCAAACAGGTCGGCGATGACCGTCTCGGCCCGCTCCGTCTCGGCGTCGTCGGTCACGGTCAACGGATACTCGGTCGAGTAGTCAACAGTCACCTCAAGACCGTGGGCGGCAGCAATACCCTCCAGTAGCCGCGGCACCACCACTTGCATCTTTTCCCGGTTCGCCTCCGAGAACGTCCGCACCGTGGCTTCGAACACCGCCGATTCGGGGATGATGTTGCGTTTGGTGCCCGCCCTGAGCACGCCGACGGTCACCACCACCGGATCGAACATGTTGAATTGCCGGGTGACCATCACCTGCAGCGCAGTCACCATCTCGGCGGCTGCGGTCACCGGATCCTTCGCCAGATGCGGAGCCGAACCGTGCCCGCCCGCTCCATGCACCGTCACATGCAACCCGTCCGAGGCGGACATCAGGGTCCCGGGGCGCGTCGACAATAGCCCATTGGGCGCGAGTGCCGACATCACATGGAGCCCATACGCGGCGTCGGGCCTGCGTCCGGCCGCCTCCAGCACTCCCTCGCGGATCATCACCCCGGCGCCGTCAAACCCCTCCTCGCCGGGCTGAAACATGAGAACGACGTCGCCCGCCAGCTGGTCCCGCCGGCCTGCAAGGAGTGTGGCGGCCCCGGCCAGCATGGCAGTGTGCAGGTCGTGTCCGCACGCGTGCATCGCTCCATCGATGGTTGACGAGTACACCACTCCGGTCTGTTCCTGGACGGGCAGCGCATCCATGTCCCCACGCAACAGGACCACCGGTTTCTGGGCTGACGCGTGGGATCCCTGACCGCGGAGCACTGCGGTCACCGACGTAGTGTCCCGGCCCAGGGTGACCTCATAGGGCAATCCGTCGAGCGCCTCGAGCACTCGTTCCTGGGTTCGAGGCAGCTGCAGGCCAATCTCCGGTTCCTGGTGAAGGCGGTGGCGCAACCGCACCAGGTCGTCATGAAGCCCTTGCGCGTCGGTGAGCACTGTCTCGGTGGAGTTGGTCATGGCGGCCTCCCGGTAGCTGTGGTGTCAGTCACTTTTACCCCCAGTTCACGGCCAAACCGCCGCCGACGCAAGTCTCGGGGAGCATTCGCTGATACACTAAGGGGACTTGCCTGCGTGTCGGCTTGCCTGGAAAGACTCCAACGCAGCCGGTTATTACCGCAGCTTGCGTCGATGAACGCTTTCTTTTGTCCCGCATTCGAGCTCACAACATTGGAGCGCGGTTGACACTGTTTGACTTTTCTTCGGCGACCCCCACTGGTCAACCGATTCGTGGGGAAGATGAGAAGAAAGTTCGTGTACATACATGACTACTTTTGCTGCACTCGGTGTGCCCAAGGCACTGGTCCAAACCCTTACCGCCCAGGGGATCACCGAACCGTTTCCCATCCAGGTCAAGACCCTTCCGGACACGTTGGCTGGCCGCGACGTCCTGGGCCGCGGCCGCACCGGCTCCGGAAAAACCCTTGCGTTCGCCCTTCCGATGGTGGCGCGCCTGGCCGAACAGGAAGCCGCCTACCGGCGCAAGCCGGGACGCCCCCTGGCGCTGGTCCTTGCACCGACCCGTGAGCTCGCCACCCAGATCAACGCCACCATCGAGCCGTTGGCAACAGTGCTCGGGTTGAACACCACAGTCATTTACGGTGGAGTGTCCCAGGCCCGCCAGGAAAAAGCCCTGCGCGCTGGTGTGGACATCGTCATCGCCTGCCCGGGCCGCCTTGAGGATTTGATGCGTCAAAAGATCATCACCCTTGACGCCGTCGAGATTACCGTGCTGGACGAGGCCGACCACATGGCCGACCTCGGCTTCCTTCCCGTCGTGAAGAAACTCCTGGACACGACGCCCAAGGAAGGCCAGCGCCTGCTGTTCTCCGCGACCCTGGATAACGGCGTGGACAAGCTCGTGCAGCGGTACCTCACCAACCCGCTGACCCACTCCGTTGACGATCCTCAGGCGTCGGTCACCACCATGGAGCACCACGTGCTCCTGGTCGGCGACCAGACGCAGAAGAAGCAGCTCATCGTTCAGCTCGCTTCCGGCAGCGGACGCCGTCTACTCTTCATGCGCACCAAGCACCACGCACGCAAACTGGCCAAGACCCTGACCGACGCCGGCATCCCTGCCGTTGATCTGCACGGCAACCTGTCCCAGAACGCCCGTGATCGTAACCTCGCCGAGTTTTCCTCCGGCGATGTGCGGGTGCTCGTTGCCACCGACGTCGCCGCCCGCGGTGTGCACGTTGACGACGTCGAACTGGTGGTCCACGTGGACCCACCCACCGAACACAAGGCGTACCTGCACCGCTCGGGCCGCACGGCGCGTGCCGGTTCGTCAGGCACCGTAGTCACGATCACCCTGCCGGAGCAGAAGTCTGAGGTCCAGAAGCTGATGCGCGCTGCCGGCGTTGACGTCGCTTTCGAGAACGTTAAGGCCACGTCGCCGCTGGTCGGCAAGCTTATCGGTGATATCGCCGAGAAGGTTGACCCCCGCACCCGGGCGTCGCTGGTCGCAGCACGTGAGGCACAGCGCGGCGGCGGCACCTCTACCGGAGCCAACGCCCAACGCAAGCGCCGCGGTACCGCGGCCCCTTCGACGGGTGGCCGTGGCGGACGTGGAGGACGCGGACGCGTCGCTGCCGAGCCGAGCGGCAACCGGTCAGAACGCCGTCAGGATCAGCCGCGCGGAGCCCGCTTCGGCGGCCAGACCGCCGGTTCGAATGGCGCAAGCGGCGGCGCACGCCGTCGCGACGACGACCGTCCAGCCAGCTCGGGAACCGGGGGCGGCGGCAACCGCAGCCGCCGTCCGGCTAGCGGTGCCAGGGCGACCGACGTCGCCTCCCACGGGCAGTCATCGCACAGGTCAGGTGCTGCTGCCAAGCAGGAGCCGGGCAACCAGCGCAACCACACTCCGTCGACTGGTGCAGGACGCCGGCCCAGCGGGCCGCGCCGCGCCACCGCGCCGGCGTCGAATGATCGCCGGACGAACTAGCTAACCCCCGCTAGGTGCCCTTCCCCGTCCGGGGAGGGGCACTTTCGTTTAACGCCACCAGTCGACGGTGAGCTATCCGGACGCACCGGATCAATCTAGACTTCCGGGGTGGGAATATCGGACCCGGATGTCCAGATTGACCACCGGAACGGAACGGGGGCCAGCTGGTCAGATCCCGTCGTGGACCACTTCCACATAGCGGGGGCTGTTCGGGTTCATGACCGAGTTACGCCGGCTGTAGCCGAAGTAGACGACCAGGCCGATGAGCAACCAGACACCGAAGCGGGCCCAGGTCTGCCAGTCCAGCTGGAACATGAGGAACGCCGAGGCGATGACGCCGAAGATGGGGATCGCGGGCATCAGCGGCAGCCGGAAGGTGCGGGGCTGGTCGGGCCGCTTGTACCGCAGCACGATCACGGCGATGCAGACCACCACGAACGCGGCAAGGATCCCGATGTTCGTGAGGTCCGCGATGATTCCGATCGGGAAGACCCCCGCAAGGAAGGCCGAGGCAACTCCGGCAATCCAGGTGACACGTTGCGGGGTGCCGTTGCTATCGGTCCCTGAGAACCACTTCGGCAGCAGGCCGTCCCGGCTCATCGAAAACCACACCCGGGTGACGCCGAGCAGGAAGGTGAGCATCACTGTCAGGATGGACAGTACAGCGAAGGCCGAGATGATCGTCGCGATCACCGGCAGCCCCACCGATTGGAAGGCGACGGCGAAAGCAGCGCTGGTGTCGAGGTCCTCCCAGTTCTGCATCCCGGTCAGGACCAGTGTCGCGAGAACGTAGAGGACCATGGCGATGGCCAGAGACAGGATGATCGCCTTGGGCATGTGTTTCTTGCCGTCGGTGGCTTCCTCTGCGGCGGTGCTCATGGCGTCGTAGCCGAAGACCGCGAAGAAGACTGTGGCGGCGCCGGCGAACACCGCGCCGAAGCCATTTGGGATGAACGGCGCGTAGTTCTGTCCGTCGACGAAGAAGAACCCCAGGCCGATGATGAACAGGATCAGCAGGATCTTCACCGCTACGGCAACCAGTTCGAAGCGCCCGAAGGTCTTGGTTCCCCTGCTGAGGATGAACGTGATGAACAGGCACACCACGATCGCCGGAAGGTTGACCAGTCCGCCTTCCAGGGTATCGGGGGTGCCCTGCATCCAGATCGGTACCTCGATGCCGATGCCCCTCATGAACTCGGTGAAGTATCCCGAGATGCCGATGGCCACCACAGCGACGATGGCAATGTACTCCAGCAGCAGGTCCCAGCCGATGAACCAGCCGATGAATTCGCCCAGTGCGACGTAGCCATAGGTGTATGCGGAACCCGCGCGGGGGATCATCCCGGCGAACTCGGCGTACGATAATGCCGCTGCAGCGCTGGCCAGTCCCGCGATGAGAAACGAGATCAGCACGGCCGGGCCAGCCCCTTCGCCGCCTTCCTGGCCGCTCGCCACCAAGCCTGCAAGGGTGAAGATGCCCACGCCGATAATCCCGCCGACGCCGATTGCCGTCAACTGCCACAGGCCCAGACTTTTGAACAGGCCACTCTTTGCCGCCTCGTCGTCCATCTGGGCGATCGACTTCCGCCTCATAATTGAGTGTGGATTTTGCTGTGACATGGTTCCTCCGTCAGGGTAGCGAGTGGATGGGTGCACTATTTTCAGGGATGTCCCCCATAGACCAGATGAGACCTTTGAAGGAAGAATAGACCCATGAACGCACTTCTGAACGTAATTTGGCTGATTTTCGGCGGCGTTTGGCTCGCGCTAGGCTACGTCCTCGCTGGCGTGATCTGCTGCCTGCTGATCGTCACCATCCCGTTTGGGATTGCCTCCTTCAGGATCGCCGCCTACGCTATCTGGCCCTTCGGACGGTCGATAGTGGACCGGGGCGGCAGGGCGTCCACGCTCTCGACGCTCGGCAATGTGATCTGGATTGTTGTCGCAGGTATCTGGCTGGCTATCGGGCATGTCCTGACGGCGATTCCCATGTTCCTGAGCATCATCGGCATTCCCCTGGGCATCGCCAACCTCAAAATGATCCCGATCTCCCTGACACCACTTGGCAAACAAATTATCGAGACGCACGGCAGCCGGGTCCCGCAACTGCGTTAGCGCCCACCGCCGGCTGCCGGCCAAATTATGGGAGTAGTCAACCGTTCGACGGCGACTGGCCCGAAGTCCCGCGAATCAATGGAAGTACTCCGATTGTCACCGAGCACAAAGACATGATCCTCAGGGACCGTGACGGGGCCAAAGTAGGTGCCATCGATGCTTTCGTAGTCAACGAACGCTTCGTCGGCGCGAACCTCGTCAATGAAAAGCACCGCATCCCGGATTGCTACCGTCTGCCCCTCGACGCCGACGACGCGCTTGAGGGTCAACGCCCCGTCCGTTGGGTGGGGAAACACCACCAGGGATCCAGCCTCCCCGGCTGGCTGATGTTTGTAGAGCAGCACGGTACTTCCCTGCTGCACCGTCGGCTCCATGCTGTCCGACGTCACGGTGAACGGTTCCAGAACCCACAGCCGGAGCCCGGCGAGCAGGGCAACTCCTAGCAATGCCGCGCCGAGGGCCCCGCGGGGTCCTAGCCGTCCCATGTTGCCGGTGCCGCTGTAATCGGATCGTTGGGATCGAAGGAGTTTTCGTCCAACCCGACCCGAAACTGAACCATCATGTCGTGATCCTCATGCGGGAGGTTGTGGCAGTGCATCATGTAGCGACCCTGGTGCGGCCCGAACTTCATCAACAGTCGAACGGTCTCTCCTTCGCCGAGATAGACCACGTCCTTTGGCCCCTTTTCGTAGGGGAACGGTACCCGACCGTTGCGGCTGAGAATCTTGAAATCTATCAGGTGGATATGGATGGGATGGAACCATCCACCGGAACTGTTTTCAAACTCCCAGATCTCCACGGCGTTCAGCCCGGGATCAGCGATGACCCGTTTGTATCCGCTGGTGATGACGTCCTGCCAGGTTTCTCCGTTGATAGTCCACATGTTTGAGAGGTCGTCACGCTTGACCCTGAATTTGCGCACTTTACTGGCTTCGGCTGGGTTGAGGTCCATCACCGGGTTGCTGGTGGTGAGTTGTACCGGGATGGTGTTCCAGGTGGGGTCGTCCTTGTCGACAGGCTCGTCGGTGATGTCAAATGCCATGATCTTGTTGGTGAAGTCGTAATCCACGTTGTTCTTGTTCGAGAGGTTCCGCAGCTCGATCCGTTGGCCGGTAGCGTACTTCCGGAAATCGATGAGGATCTCGTATCTTTCCGCGGAGGCATGCCGCCAGGAGGCCACTGCCTGGGACATCGGCAACAGCCCGCCGTCGCCGCCAACAACGGTCACCGGGTCGCCGGTACTCAGGGTGGGCCTTAGCGATCGGGAGATGCAGCAATTGAGGATCCGGAACCGGTAGACGCGTTTCTGCACCTTCATAACGGGCCACGGGCGGCCGTTGACCAAGATAACGTCGCCCCACAGCCCCGAGTGAGTGTTGTCTGCGTAGTTGAGGTTGCCGTTCGCCGCGAAAATCGCGTCGGAGATGCTCAGAGCCACATCGAACTTCCCCTGAGGGAGCAGCGCCCGCTCGACCGGGTCGTGGAGGTGATACTGCGCGACCAGCCCGAAGTAGACGTTGAGGGCGGTGAAGTGGACACCGTGGTCGTGATACCACAGGGTGCGCGCCGGCTGAAAATTGGGGTAGTGATAGTCCTTGCGGAACCCGGGACGGGTAATGTCGCTGGCGTATCCGTCGAATTGGGGCAGCGAGGCAGAGCCGTGCAGGTGAGTCGAGGTCGTCAGGGGATGGCCGTCGAAGGGGTGGATGGGCGGCAACTGGTTGCGGACCGTCAGGACCGCCTTTGTCCCCTGGTCCAGACTGATCGTGGGACCCGGGAAGATGCCGTTGTAGCCGAGGATCTGGGTCTTTAGTCGCGGAAGGATTGCTGCGGTAGCGGCCATTTCCGTGAGCGTGTAGTGATTGACCGGTGCGCCGTCCAGGGGGTCAATGCTTGTCGACACCGGTTGAAGGATGGGGGCCTGCGCGAATTGCGCTCGAAACGGGAGGGGCAAGTCCCGTGGAGCCAGGCGGCTAATGGATTTGGCGTCGACCGAACGTGTCGGAACGAGCAGGGTACCCGCGCCGAGCGCCCCCAATCCACCTCCGAGTAGCACTTGTCGACGTGAGATAGACATGATGGCCTCCTTCGAACGGTATGCTCCAGAATGCCAAAACGTCCTTACAGAAACCCTGTGTTCGTGGTGAGGTTACGCGGCGGAGGGCACGCGGCTGAGCGTCGCGATGACCGAGGTGCCGCGGCCCCCACCGGACAGCACCTGAAGGGATCCGCCAGCCTCTCTGATGGTGTCATGCATGAGCCGCAACCCAAGATGGCCGTCGGGCGAACCATCCTCCGGATTGAACCCGCGTCCGTCATCCCTGATGGTCATGACGGTGCTGGTGTCCTTCTTCAGCAACGATAGGTGGACCGTGTTCGCCTGCGCATGCTTGACAGTATTGGTGAGTACTTCCCGAGCCACCCGATACAACATGACCGCGTGGTCGCGGTCCATCTCGCAGTTCTCCGGAACCTGCAGCGCCACGTCGATGCCCTGTTCGCGGAGGGATTCCGCCAACCGGGTCAAAGCGGCAGGAAGGCCGAGTTTGTCCAGGTCAGGCGGGTAAAGCTCACTGGTCATGGCCCGCAGGGTCCTGACGTTTTCCTGAAGGATTGACCGGACGCGGCCGAACAACAGGCGTTGAGAGACAACACCGCGTTTCTCTTCGGACTCCATGGCGTACGACAGGCCGGCTAGGTCCTGGATGACCTCATCATGCAGGTCCCGGGCAATTCGCCGGCGTTCCAGATCGGACGCTTCAATGGCGTACTGCAGCAGTTTGCGTCGGGACACCTCGTGCGCCTGGATCCGGCGGGCGAGCCGGACAGCTGGTATCAGCTGCGCCATTTGAAGGACGCCGAAGGCAAGGAGGAAAATCGGAGCGATCGCCAAAAGCACGAGAGCCTGCTCTTCGCGCACGCCCTCGTCGTCGTAGTACGCCTCGAAGACCAGTTGCTCACCGGTGGCCGCCGCCGATGTGACGTATACCTCCACCAACTCCCCCGAGTCCGCCTCATACTCGTTTTCCAGTTCCTGCTGATTCTCCAGACTCGCGGTTCCGTCGGCTCCGGCGAGCAGGCCGGGGCCGGGACCTGGGAGGTCAAACCGCTGGCCGATCAGGGATGGTACGTCCGAATACACGATTCGGCCGTCCCTGTCCCACACCTTGATCCGTCGGACGTTGCCCCGTTCCAGCCAGGGTTTCAGACGGGTGTCGAGCTCCTCGATGGCCGCAGGGTCGCCTGCGATCAGTTGCGCTGTAATCAGCGGGCTGACGGCATAGTCAGCGAGGCGTTGTGTGATGAGCTGCGCATTGTCGAGGGCGTGGCTCTCAGCCTCCGCGCGGATCCAGAAGGCCACGGGCGTGGCAATCAGCACCATGACAAGCAGTCCGGTGAGGAGGAACTGCCCCACGGCGCTCCGAACCTTGGAACGCTCGGCAACTGTCTCTTTGGCGGCTGGTGGCCTCTGATGCCAGGCGCTATCCATGCCGATGATCAATCAGGAGCCCGAGGTTGGCGGCCACCGCAACTGCCTCGAGTTGTGAGTGCGCTCCTAGCTTACCGAGGATGGACTTGACGTAACCACGGCAGGTGTTTTCGGTGATCCCGAGTGCTCTCGCGTTGGCGCGGACGTCGTGTCCCGCCGCCATCAACTTGAGCACCTCCAGTTCGCGCTGCGTGAGAGCGGCGAACCGGGATCCCAGCCCCTGTGTCTTCCGCCGCGCACCGAGCTGGGTGACGAGGAGCGGGTGCACCATCATTCCGCCGTTCCGTGCGTGCCGCAGGGTTTCCAGAAGGGTGGCCAGGGAACCGTCCTTGGGCAGGAAAGCACAGATACCGCTGCCCGCAGCCCGGGTCAGCGCCCGCGGGTCAGGATCGCCAGTGAGCATAATCACACGGGTGTTCGGGGCCAGGGCAAGGATCTGCTCGGCCGCAGTGATGCCATCGCCGTCGGGCAGGTGATAGTCCATCACGACGACGTCGGGGCGCAGCAACATGAATTGCCTAATCGCCGTACCAATGCTGGTCGCGAATCCGACACTGGCCAGATCGGGTTCCCGTGCGAGGGCTTGGGCCAGCAACTCGGCGAAAGTTGCGTGGTCGTCGACGATCAGGACGCGGATTTGGGTCAGCTCGACGGGAACGGCATCGGCTGCAAGAACTGTCATGACAATCACCCCTACGGTGTCACGCCCCAACAGCTGTGTGTGTAGTTTGAGTATGCATCCTCACGGGCGACGAAACCAGTAAATGGTGCGGAAATCTTGACCAAATACTCGGCGAATCCTGAGGAGCCCATAGGGAGCCCCGTGGGTTGTGGCAAACCAGATGGTGATCATGCCACTTTCGGTCGACGTGTCAGGCAGTTGCCAGGGCCCTTTGCAGGAATGAGGACAGCACCTCACCCGCAAGGCGGACGGTCTTCCCGATCGCGGGCTCAGCCGGGACTGGACTAAGCTCGGTAGGCCCCTCTACCCGGCCATGCAGGATCAGGAGAGCCGAAAGTACATCGGCCAGCTCAGACTTGCCGGCTGCCGTGGCGCGCAGCAACCGGACCTGGGCATCCCGCAGTTTCGGCCCAGGGGTACAGCCGAGCTCGAGGTCCAGGGTGCGCCGACACCGCTCGTACGCCTGGAGGCCCTCAGTGTGACGCCCAGCCTGCTCCAGCGCGGAAACCAGTGCCGTCCACGCGCCCTCGTTCAGAGGGTCAGCATCCAGGGCACGCTCCGCCCAGCGGACTCCGTCACCCGGGTTCTGCAAAGCGCACGCGATCTCGGCGGCCTGTATCAGGGCGGACGTGACCCGGGCGGAATGCTGGGCGCGCTCTTCCTGCGCCCAGTCGGATCGAAGCTCATCGGCAAGCAGCGGGACAGCCGACAGTTCAAGGGCCTGCTGGAGCAGGGGATAGGCGGTTTGGGGCGAAGACGCCCGAACCCCACGCAGGAGGGAATTGAAACGGTCCAGATCGAGATCCACCAGCGATGGATCCATGACGTAGCCGCCGTTCGAGGTGCGCAGGACCCCCGTCTTGCCTGCGCCCGGTTGCAGGCGGCGCCGCAGCACGCTGACGTAGCTCTCCAGGGTCGCAATGGCCTCGGCTGGCGGGTGGTCGCCCCAGAGCTTTTCAATCAGACAGTCTTTCGACACCGGTGTTCCGAGTTTTAGGAGCAGGATTTCGAGGATCTGGCGTGGTTTGGGCCCGCCAAAGTGGTGCGCTTCGAGGACGACATTTCCCCGGCGGACCCGCAGCTTGCCGATGATCTGGATTGATAGGTGAACGGGTGGTGGGCCAGGACGGTTGGCCGGTGGTTGATGTGTAGCATCCATGATGTGCCCCTAGGTTGGATGCTTCAAATTTTCCGCTTCTCACTCACCACCGAGGAAGCCCCATCTGGGTGGTAAGCACCCCCAAAGTTGGGGGTGCTTACTGCCCGCCGGAGTGGTGGGCGGTGCCGAGCGAGAGGCGTACGCCGTCGTCGTTCTCAAGTGTCAGGAGGATCGCCTGGTCTGGCAGCTCGAATATGAGGGTAGCGGTGAGGTTGTCCCCTTGAGCCAGGAACGCCGATTCGATCGGAGCCCACACCACGTCATGACGGTCGGTTCCCACCCCCGCAACAAAGTAGTCGTCGGCGTCGAAGGCCACCCCATTGGGTTCAAGAGCCGTCAGCTCCAGCAGCACCCTGACCCGGTGTGAACTATCCCCGGGAGGATTGCCAAGCCAAGTGGGGCTGCCTTGAGGTTTCCAGTCGTCTGATTCGAGGGGGATGATCCCGTTGACGCGGCTCAACCCACCGGTAACGGCGGCCGAGGCACCGAGTGGAACGCTGGGAGGTTTCTCCTGGGACAGCGCGATGTAGACGAGACTGCCGACGATGAGTAGCAAAACGGCAGGGATGAGAGCAAAGCGACGCCGTCCCGATTTCGGGCGGGTGGGAGACGCAACCGATCCGGGGGGTACATTGTCGATGGCCATGCCACGATCATCACCGATTGACCATGGGAAAACCCTGACCAGCTACCGGGCGGCGCCGCGCAGGAAGGCATCCATCAGCGGTCCGCCGGAGGTCGAGCCCAAATCGCCTTCCTCCACAAAAACCGCTACTGCCAGATCCCCCTGCAACGCAACAATCCAGGCGTGGGTGCGCGGCGGCACCTCATCGCCGAACTCGGCGGTACCCGTTTTGGCGAGTACCGGTTCACCCGGTACATCGGCGAGGACTGTAGCTCCGCCCTCAGCGACGACCGCGGCCATCAGCGTGCGCAGCGTCCCAGCTTCGTCGCTGGTGAGGGTGCTCGGGGTGCCAGCGGGCGACGGCGATGCACTCGCCTCCGCCGTCGGCTCGGAGGCGAGCAGGGTAGGAGTAACCCGTTCGCCGGCCCCGACGCTGGCGGTCATGACGGCCAGCGCGAGTGGGGAGACCAGAACCTCGCCCTGGCCGATCATCGACGCTGCATGTGCTGTGCCGTCGGCGACGTCCGGCACCGATCCGAAGAAGGCAGGGATGCCGATCGGCGATTCGACGCCCACGCCAAGGTCAGCGGCCGCCGCGGCAAGTTCTTCCTGGGAGACAGCGTCGCGGGTCGCGATAAACCCGGTGTTGCAGGACTGGGCGAAGGTCTGCAGCAGCGGGATCTCCCCGAAGAACGCTGCAGGGAAGGTGCTGGCGTTGTTGAAGGTCCTGCCATCGACCACCAATTCCTCGGTGCACTGGGTGGGGGAGTCAGGGGTGAACCCCTCGCGCAGCAGGGCCAGGGAGGTGGCGATCTTGAACGTTGAACCTGGCGCATACTGGCCCAGCAGGGCAGTCTGTAGTCCGCCGCTGCCGGGGCCGTTGGCCACGGCGAGGATCTTTCCGGAGGAGGGGCGCAGCGCCACCAGCGCCGCCGCAGACGGCTCGTCCTGGAGAACCTCCTCGGCGAGGGACTGCAGTGTCGGGTCAAGGGTTACTGTCAGCGGTTCGCCCGCCGCCGGATCCTTTTCGAAGAGGACCGTTGGCTCGGGCTCCGGCGCGGGCTCCAGTTCGACGCCGTCGGCAGATTCCGGCGGTGCTGCGGAGATAACCAGCCCGGGGGTGCCTTCCAGCTGCTCGTTATGCTGGAGCTGCAGCCCGGACAATCCGGTAATGTCACCGGATTCGAGTTCCCCGCCGGATTGGTCGACCATTTCCGCGCTGGCCTGCCCCACAGCTCCGAGCAGTTCCCGGGCGAACGTCCGGGTGGGGGCCAGGGCAATCTCGTCGGGAATGGCCAGGGCGCCGGGGACGGCGTCGAGCGCCTCATCGGTGACGGTCCGCGACCCATCGTCACGGAGCACTATTCCCTCGACGAACGCTTCCGGTCCGGCTTCCGCCACCCGGGCGGCGAAGCCTGCCGGGTCGACGCCCACCAGATCGGCAAGGTCGGTGGCGGAGCTCGCCAGCTGGTCGTCGTCGAGCCGGGTTTTGTCGATGCCAACGCGGAGTACCGGACGATCCGTCACCAGCACCTCGCCGCCCGCGCCGAGGATGTCGCCGCGGGTGGCCGGGACTGCCGACACGGCCAGGACGTCCCCCGCAGCCAGGCCGGCGACCGCGATGCCTGGATCCCAGGCGACCTGCCAGACGTCATCGGTCCGGGTGAGCTCAACGGTGGTGCTGTAGGTCCAGTCGTCGTCGCTTGCGTCCACATCCCATACATGGTTCAGCAGGACGGTGGCCTGGTCCTCGGAGGCTGACTCGACGGCGGCGACTGATACGGCGGGTGACCGCGGCGCGAGCGCAGCGGTGATCGCGGCAAGTTCCTCATTGACAGCGGACACGGATCCGGTCGAGAACGCGGATCCGGTAACGTCGAGCGAGCTGAGGCCCTCAGCGAACGCCGCGGCGGCGTCGTCGGCGGTCGGCCCGGTGTCGGTGCAGGCGGTGAGTGTGAGAGCGAGAGCCGCAATAGTGGCCACTGTTGTTGGTCGTTGAAGGTTCCCCATTGAGCCATTATTGCCTACCCTCCACGGTGAGCCGTTACGCTAGCAAGAAGTCATAGAGACACGAAAGCGAACAGACACGACGGCGCGGTGAGAGGCCACCCCAAGGGTCAGCGCTCGGCGGGTCGCTACCGAGCCCGCTCTGAGAGGATTCCGCGTGAGCACACCCGTCGTTGGGCAGCAGGCTCCGACCATGCGCATGAGTAGCGGACACTGGTGGTTGGTGGGGATATTCCTTGCCGCAGCCGTAGCGATTGGCAGCTACCTCACGGCGAACAGGGGGGAACCCCTGGCCCAGGACATCGGGAATGTTGGCCTCCTCGCCTTCAGCCTGGCCGCAGCGGCCAGCTGCGCCCTGAGCTCCCGGCGGGACAAGGAATCCGCCAGGGCGTGGTGGCTGATGTCGGTGGCTGCGCTGGTTTGGTTCGGTGGCCAGGTGGCCTGGACCTATTTTGGGATGACCCGGGACCATCTCTATCCCTTCCCCTCGGTCGCCGATATCGGCTTCATCGGCTACGCCCTCCCCGCGACTGCGGCACTCTTTCTCTTCCCCCGCCCGCCCGCGACCCTCGTTTCCCGCCTGCACACGCTGCTCGACGGCGGGGTCATTGCCGGCAGTATGCTCTTCATCAGCTGGTCGACGGTCCTGGGGCCGTCGTACCGGGCCTCCGACGAGAGTGTCCTCGGCAGGCTCACGGGAACGGCGTACCCGGTGGTCGACGTGACGATCATTTCCCTGGTCCTCGTGCTGGGCATCCGACGGCCGGTCGGGGACCGGCTGCGCTGGTTCTGCATGGGCGGCGGCCTCCTTGTTTTGGCCATCACCGACAGCGTTTATGTCCGGTTGGTGTTCGAGGGTGTCGACGGCGCCACCGGATCGCCGCTGGTGATCGGCTGGATGCTGGCCTTCGCGCTCATCGCCCTTGCACCACTCGTCCCGCGCAACCCGAGCGCCGGCGTCGACCGGCACCGCTACGCCGTCGGGCTGGAATTGTTGCCCTACGCGCCGGTACTGGTGGCGATCATTGTCGCGGCAGTCATCGTGGTGGACGGCACCTATCCGGTCCAGCTGTGGATCGGGATTATCACCCTGGCGCTATTGGTGGTCCGCCAGGTCCTGATCGTGATTGAGAATGTCACCCTCACCAGGGGGCTGGCGGACCAGGTGGCGGCGCGCACAGCGGAACTCGAGGGGCTGGGTGCGATCGTCACCTCGTCGTCGGACGCGATCATCGGTTCCACCCCCGACGGGAAGATCGTCAGCTGGAACCCCGGAGCGGAGCGGATCTTCGGCTATCCAGCGGCGGAGACCCTGGGCAAGGACAAGGGGTTTTTGGTGCCTGAGGCGGCGCGGGAAGCCAACGACGCCGCGCACACCCAGGTGCACGACAGCGGAGAAAGCCACAGCTTCGATACCGCGCGGACACGCAGCGACGGATCAGTGGTGCAGGTCGCCATGACCATCTCGCCTATCTGGTCTGACGGATCGGTGCGCGGGCTCGCCACCATCGCCCAGGACATCAGCGAACGACGCGCGGCGGAGGCCGAGTTGCGCCGTGCCCGGGAGGCAGCCCTCGAAGCGACCCGGCTGAAGTCGGAGTTTCTCGCGACGATGAGCCACGAAATCCGCACCCCAATGAACGGTGTGATTGGACTGACTGGGCTACTGCTCGATACCCCGTTGGATTCCACCCAGCGCCAGTACGCGCAAGGCGTCAAAGGAGCGGGCGAGTCCTTGCTGCTGCTGATCAACGACATTCTCGACTTCTCGAAGCTGGAGGCTGGCCGGATCAACCTGGAAATGGAGTCCTTTGACCCGCGGACTCTCATCGATGAGGTAGCAGCCCTCCTGGCGGAGGGAGCGCGCCGGAAGGACGTGGAAGTGATTGCCTACTGTACGCCCGAGGTTCCGGCTCAGCTGATCGGCGACGCCGGGCGCATCCGGCAAGTACTGCTCAACCTTCTTTCGAACGCCGTGAAATTCACTGCCGCCGGTGAAATCGCCGTTCGGGTATACCGTGTCGAAGACGCCGGCGCGCTCACCGAGGGTCAGTCAATGATTCGGTTCGAGGTGCAGGACACGGGCATCGGGATCGCCGCGACTGACCACGAACGACTATTTGAGTCATTTGCCCAGGCGGACGCGTCGACCACCCGCAGGTATGGCGGCACCGGGTTGGGCCTGGCCATTTCCCGTCGGCTCACCGAGGCGATGGGTGGGACCATTGCGGTTGCCAGCACCCCGGGGACCGGGAGTACCTTCTGGTTTGACCTGCCGCTCGACGGGGGCCAGACAGCCAGTCCGCCGGAACCGGGCCTGCTCAACGCACTGCGGGTTCTGGTAGTCGACGACAACGCGACCAACCGCCTGGTGCTGCAGTCACAGCTCGGATCCTGGCGGATGCAGACCGAAGCCGTCGAGGATGGCCCCGCTGCTCTGGGACGCCTCACCGCCGCGGCTCACGCCGGCGAACCCTTCGACATCGCGGTGCTGGACATGTGCATGCCGGTGGTGAACGGGATTGAATTGGCCGAGGCTATTTCCAGCAATCCCGAGCTGTCGTCGACCCGGCTGATTCTGCTGACCTCGATCGGGCGCATCGACCGTGACCGGCTTGCCTCCGCGGGGGTATCTGAATGGCTGACCAAACCGGTGCGGAGTTCGGCACTCTACGACCGTTTGATGCACTTGATGAGTGATACTGACGTCGATCCGACGCCCGAAGCGATCCATTCACGAACCGTCCAGCTCCAGGAACCGGACTCGGAGCACGGGCCCAGCCCGAGAATCCTCGTGGTCGAGGACAACGCGGTGAACCAGTTGGTCGCCGAATCGATGCTCCTGAAGCTCGGGTACCGGGTGGATCTGGTCGGCGACGGCACCGAAGCTGTCAAAGCCACCTCCCACGAAACGTACGCGGCGGTCCTCATGGACTGCCATATGCCGGTCATGGATGGCTTCGAGGCCACCCGGGCCATCCGCAGCCGCGACGCCGCGCACCTGCCCATCATCGCGATGACGGCCGGGGCGCTCAGCGAAGACCGGGAACGGTGCCGCGCCGCGGGCATGGACGACTACCTATCCAAACCGGTGGACCTGGCCCTCCTGCAAACCACTCTGCTGCGCTGGGTGCACACCCCCGGGGTGCCCGCGTCCGGGGTGACAAGGTCGGTGGTGTCAAGGTCGGTGGTCGACGACGACGCGCCCGCCCGCGAGGCCCGCCAGGTGGTTGACCCGGCCCGGCTGGCGATGCTCCGCGGGTTGGGTGCCGACGACGGGTGGGGAGTGCTGCCCGCCGCGGCAGCCGCGTTCCTGGGCGGCGTTCCGGCTGACCTCGCCGAACTCAGGGGCGCCATGGAACGTGGGACCGGTCTGCGGGACGCCGCCCATAAGCTCCGGGGAGCCGCCTCGAATATCGGTGCGGACGGTGTCGCGGCGATCTGCGGCGAACTGGAAGACGCATCGCTCAACGACTCGGTCATCCACCCGGAGACGCTGGCCGAGCTGGAAATAGAGCTCGAACTCGTTTCAGCTGCACTCACCGAATCCGTGAAAGGGGCCCCATGAAAGTCCTGGTGGTCGACGACGATCCCGGCTCGCTGATGGTCGCCAAGGCAGTGGTGGAACAGTCAGGCTACGAATGCCTGTCCGCGACCAACGGCGACGCCGCCTGGGACCTGTTCCAGGAGTATCAGCCGGAGGTGGTGGTCACCGATTGGATGATGCCCGGACTGGACGGGTTGCAACTCTGCAAGGCTATCCGCAGTGGCGAGACGGATACCTACACCTATCTGGTGCTGTTGACGTCGTTTGGCTCCCAGGACGACGTCCTGGCCGGTATGGATGCTGGCGCCGATGACTATGTCACCAAACCGCTGGACCCGTTCACCCTGCGCACCCGGCTGATGGTGGCCCGCCGGGTGACATCGCTGCACGCCCAACTCGGGCGGTACCGCCAGGAACTGGCGAGGCAGGCACGGACCGATCCGCTGACCGACCTGGATAATCGGTTGAAGCTGACCGAGGACCTTGAGCTGCTCCACAATCGGAGCCTGCGCTATGGCACGCGGTATTCCCTGGCGCTCTGCGACGTGGACTACTTCAAGAGCTTTAACGACCTGCTGGGGCACCCTGCCGGAGACGGCGCGCTCAGGGCGGTTGCGCAGACGCTGACCCTGCTGTCCAGGCACACCGACGGCATCTACCGTTACGGCGGCGAGGAGTTCCTCCTGATCCTGCCGGACCAGAGCGAGAACGACGCGCGGGTAGCGGTGGATCGGATCCGTGCCGGTATCCAGTCCCTGGGCATTGAGCATCCCGGCAACCCGGAGAAGGTGCTGACGATCAGCGCGGGAGTCTCATCGTTCACGCCCGACCATGCGGTGGGCAGCGGCCAACTACTCAAGGAAGCTGACGACGCCCTCTATGCAGCGAAGGCGGCAGGCCGGAACCAGGTGGCCTGTTCCAGCCGGGCCCGGTAGGCCAGAGCCTGCGTCAGCCTTGCGCCCACCACCAGGGGAAGGCTTACGATGCCTTCTATGACGATTCCCAGAATTGACCTTGCCAGCGGTTTCACTGTCAGCTCCCAGGGGTTTGGGGGCATGGCATTGACCGATGTGTACGGGGGCATGAACCAGGTCGAGGCGTTAGCCACCCTCAACCATGCGGTGGACATCGGCGTGACGTTCATGGATACGGCCGACGTCTACGGCGCGGGCAGCAACGAGCAGCTGATGTCCCAATTGCTCAGGCACCGGCGCGATGAGGTGCAGCTCGCCACCAAATTTGGGATCCAGGGCAGCCCCGGGGAGGGGTATTCGGGGATCCGCGGCGACGCTGGCTATGTGCGTGAAGCGGCCGAAGCGAGCCTTGGCCGGCTCGGAACGGAAGTCATTGACCTGTATTATCTGCACCGGCGTGACGTCCGTGTCCCTATCGAGGAGACGGTAGGGGCCATGGCCGAACTGGTGACCGCCGGGAAAGTGCGACAGCTTGGCCTGTCCGAGGTTACCGCCGCTGAACTCCAGGCGGCACACGCGGTGCACCCGATTGCCGCAGTCCAGAGTGAGTGGTCCATCTGGAGCCGCGACGTTGAGTCATTGGTGGTGCCGATGGCCGCCCGGCTGGGCATTGGGTTTGTCCCCTACTCCCCGCTGGGGCGCGGCTTCCTCACCGGCACCGTCCAGGCGTCAACGCTGGGCGACGGCGACTTCCGCCACCGGGTGCCACGCTTTGGGGCTGACGCTCTCACCGCGAACGCGGCAGTCGTCGAAGCGGTTCAGGCTGTTGCGGCCGACGCCGGCGTCACCGCAGCGCAGGTGGCGCTCGCCTGGCTGGCGGCGCAGGGACTACGGTTCGGGCTCCCCGTGGTTCCCATCCCGGGCACGCGCAGGCAGAGCCGCATCGACGAGAACGCGGCTGCCACGACTGTTGTCCTCTCCGACGCGCAGCTCGACATGCTCGACGGCGCCGCCGCACTTGTCGTGGGGGAGCGGAGCGCCGATCTGAACTGGGTCTCGCAGGGAAGAGAGGCTTAGTCCTCTACCGATCGGCAAAAAGTGGTGCTCTACTGGGGGCCGGAGCGGAACTGTATGCTGTCAGCGAACCAGGCATCGTTCCCTGCTTCGGACAAGTTGAGCGAGGTAGACTCAACTTGACGGGTCATTGCTGTTCGAAAGGTTGAGTCATGGACGCCAAGTTCACCACCAAGAGCCAGGAAGCGTTGTCCGCTGCCGCGATGAACGCCTCGACCGCAGGCAACCCCCAGGTTGACCCGGCGCACCTGGTGAAAGCCTTAATGGATCAGCGTGACGGCGTGGCGGTGGCCCTCCTCAAGTCATCGGGTGCAGACCCCGATGCGGTCAGCACTCGGGCGAGCGCGGCGATCAAGGCCCTGCCGTCGTCGTCGGGCACCTCCACCGCGCAGGCGCAGTTCTCCCGCGATACCCTGCAGGCCATCAAGGCCGCCCAGCAGGAGGCCGAGACGCTGGGAGACAGTTTCATTTCGACTGAACACCTGCTCCTGGGCCTGGCTGCGGGCGCCGGCGCGACGGGCACCCTCCTGCGCACCGCCGGGGCCTCACGGGATGCGCTCGCGGCAGCCCTACCGGGGATCCGCGGCGACCGGCGGGTGACCAGCCCCGACCCGGAGACCACGTTCCAGGCGTTGGCGAAGTTCGGCGTCGACCTGACTGAGATCGCCCGGTCGGGGAAGCTCGATCCGGTGATCGGACGGGACAGCGAAATCCGCCGCGTCATCCAGGTCTTGTCGCGCCGCACCAAGAATAACCCCGTGTTGATCGGCGAGCCGGGCGTCGGAAAGACCGCAGTGGTCGAAGGACTCGCCCAGCGGATCGTGGCCGGCGACGTGCCCGAGTCGCTGCGCGACAAAACCCTGATCAGCCTGGACCTCGGCTCGATGATCGCCGGCGCAAAATACCGGGGCGAGTTTGAGGAACGGCTCAAGGCGGTCCTTGAGGAAATCAAGGCTGCAAACGGGCAGGTGGTCACCTTCATCGACGAGCTGCACACAGTGGTTGGAGCTGGCGCCTCCGAAGGCTCCATGGACGCCGGCAACATGCTCAAACCCATGCTGGCCCGCGGCGAACTGCGGCTGATCGGCGCCACCACCCTTGACGAGTACCGCAAGAACGTCGAGAAGGATGCGGCCCTGGAACGGCGGTTCCAGCAGGTCTACGTCGGCGAGCCCAGTGTGGAAGACACCATTGGCATCCTCCGCGGCCTGAAGGAACGCTACGAGGCTCACCATAAGGTCACCATCGCTGATTCCGCCCTCGTGGCGGCGGCCACCCTCTCCAACCGGTACATCTCCGGCCGGCGGCTCCCGGACAAGGCGATCGACCTCGTGGACGAAGCCGCCTCCAGGCTGCGCATGGAGATCGACTCGGCGCCCGAGGAAATCGATCAACTGCGCCGCTCGGTTGATCGGCTCACCATGGAGGAGCTGGCGCTGGCGGGGGAGAGCGACGACGCTTCCCAGGACCGGCTGCACGCCCTCCGCGCCGATCTGGCGGACCAAAAGGAAAAGCTTGCAGCACTCAACGCCCGGTGGGACGCCGAGAAGGCGGGGCTGAACCGGGTCGGTGATCTCAAGGCAGCACTCGAGGACCTGCGCTCGCAGGCCGAGCGGGCCCAGCGGGACGGTGACCTGGAGCACGCCTCGCGGCTGCTCTACGGGGAAATCCCCACCCTGCAACGCGAACTCGACGCGGCGCAGGCCGCGGAACCCGAGGGCACGCCTTTGCCGATGGTCGCCGAGGACGTTACGGCCACAGATATTGCCGAGGTGATCTCAGCGTGGACCGGCATCCCGGCCGGACGCATGCTGCAGGGCGAAAGCCAGAAGCTCCTGCACATGGAACAGGTGATCGGATCCCGCCTGATCGGGCAGTCCACTGCGGTGGCCACGGTCTCGGACGCGGTCCGCCGCGCCCGCGCCGGCATCGCCGACCCTGACCGCCCCACCGGCTCGTTTCTATTCCTCGGGCCCACCGGGGTGGGGAAGACGGAACTGGCGAAGGCCCTCGCCGGCTTCCTGTTCGACGACGAGCACGCGATGGTGCGGATCGACATGTCCGAATATTCCGAGAAGCACTCGGTTTCCCGGCTGGTGGGAGCCCCGCCCGGGTACGTCGGCTACGAGGAGGGTGGGCAGCTCGCCGAGGCGGTGCGCCGCCGCCCCTATAGCGTGCTGTTGCTCGACGAGGTGGAAAAAGCCCACCCCGAGGTCTTCAACATCCTGTTGCAGGTGCTCGACGACGGCCGCCTCACCGATGGGCAAGGTCGTACCGTCGACTTTCGTAACGTGATCCTGGTGCTGACCTCCAACCTGGGATCCCAGTTCCTGGTTGACCCGTCGCTGTCCGACGCAGCGAAACGTGATGCGGTGATGGCCGTGGTGAACTCGAGCTTCAAGCCGGAGTTCCTGAACCGGCTTGACGATGTTGTCTTGTTCGATGCGCTCAGCCTTGACGAGCTCTCCCGCATCGTGGATCTGCAGGTACAGTCCCTGGCATCCCGGCTGCACGAGCGTCGCCTGAACCTGACGGTGACCGATGCTGCACGCGAATGGCTTGCCCTGACCGGGTTCGACCCCGCCTACGGTGCCCGACCCCTCCGGCGGCTAGTGCAGCGCGAAATCGGCGACCGGTTGGCCCGGGGCATCCTGGCAGGAACCATCAACGACGGCGACACGGTGCTGGTGGACCGCACCGGTGAAGCAGACGGTCTCAGCGTGACCGCGGAAGTGCTCGAGAGCCGCTAGTCGGTGATGAGGGTGTCGCTGATGATGTTGCCCTCGCTGCTGGTCACCAGGCAGTCCAACCGGCGGTCGCCGTCGGACCAGGCGTTTTGCTGCGGTGTGACGCGAAGGAGTTCGAGGTTCTCGTAGCGGGAGACGGCAGTCTCATCGAGGTCGACGCCGTCGCACACCTGCTGTGCGCGGAGGGCCAGCGCGTCCTCGCCGGGAAACTGATCACCGTCAGCGTAGAACTCGGTGGCGAGCAACTGCGCGTTGTGCGGGGTTGAGCAGGTCACCACTGTTGATCCGGTGTTGATGTCGACGAAGTCCCGCAGGCACTGGCCCGCGTCGAGATCAATGGGCAGGACATCCTCGGCAATAATGCCGTCGGCGCCCGGTGCGCCGTTGCTGATCGGTTCCGTGTCCGGCGAGGATGTCAGGCCGCTGATGAGGGCTACCAGAGCCCAGACCAGCAGTCCCAGGGCCAGCAATCCGAGGAGCGCCCCGCCGATCAGAAGGCCCCTGGTTCGTTGGCCTTTGCCCGCCGCCTTTCGTCCGTCGCGGCGTCGGGTGGGTTGGGTTCCCGCCGGGGGGGAGCCCATAGGGCCCGCCGGCCGGTTCGCCCGGCTGCCCTGTGGGCGGCTTCAGGTAGCTGTCCTGCGGGGCAGCCGGGCTTGGTGGAACGGCGGGGGCGGCAGCCGGCGGCGGCGTCAGGCCGCCTGGCAGGCCAGCCGGATCGGTGGTGGGGACTTCTGCCGGGGAATCGGTGGGGCTCGCGGCGCTCGCCCCGGCGGGGACGGGGCTGAAGGCGTCGACGTCTGATGCGGGGTCGGCGTCGTGAAAAAGCCCGTCCCACCGCTGTCCGTCAGTCGCCGCTGCCGTCCACTGGGGGGAGTCGCTGTCAGCGGGGAAGCTGGGCTGCGCCCGGTCGGACTCGACGCTGGGATCCCCGGCGAGGGGCGGGTTTGGATCCGCTGCGGCTTCGGCATCACCGGGCTGCACGGCACCCGGGCTCACGAGTTGTGGCTCGTCGGCCTCGACCGGCTCGGGGTGCCGGGCTTCAGCGTTACCCTTCCCGGGATCGGATGCGGAGCCCCGCGGGGTGTGCTCCTGATCGCGCATGGTGTTCCGCCCTGCCTTCTACGTTCGCGTGCGTCTGCCCGAAAGTGCAGGCGCGTCCGGTACGACTTTAGCCAAGATTCGCCCGCGCCACGTAGGGCCCGCCCAAACCTGCAGCACTGCCGAAGCTGCACGTTTTGCGGGTGGCCCGGGCAGCGCACGCGGGAGCCGGGAAAGCATGTAATCTATAGGTACGACAAACTGACCAAATACTCCGGGGCCTCGCTGCAGCCTTGGGCCGATAGGGCCCCAGTGACCACCTCCGGATCGACGCAAAAGGGGGTCACGCCATGGGGCGCGGCCGTCAAAAGGCAAAAGCTACCAAGCAGGCCCGGGACATCAAGTATTTCAGTCCCGCAACTGACTACACGGCACTGCAGCGAGAGCTCACAGGCCCAGGAGAGCGAGCCTCCAAACGTTCGGCAGGTCCGATAGAGCCGGTCGAACCGGACTATTCGGCGTATGCGGACAAATATGATGATGTGGACGATGATGACCAGGACGACGACGGATCGCGCCGCACTGGTTAGCTCATATCACGCAGCACCACAAAAGTGGGGTACCTGCAGGATAGTTGTTACGTAACGACTATCCTGCAGGTACCCCACTTTTCTGCGCCCCCATAAGGGCCGAAAGCCTAGGCGTACTGGCCGACCAGGCGCACCGATCCACCGTTGACGCCCTTGGCACCCTGCACGTAGTCGGGCCCCTCAGTGGATTCATCGGAGGCTGCTGCCACCTGACCCATCACCCAGGCGGGGACGCCCCGTTCGGTCAACCGCGCGATAGCGGCATCCGCGGCCGGGGCCGAGACGATCGCTACCATCCCGACGCCCAGGTTCAGGGTGCGTTCCAGGTCCGGCAGCGGCACCGCGCCGAGCTCGGCCACGAGCTTGAAGATGGCAGGCAGCTCCCAGGTGGACCGGTCGACTGTTGCTTCCAGCCCGTGCGGCAGCACCCGGGCCAGGTTGGCTGCGAGCCCCCCGCCGGTAACATGGCTGAAGCCGTGAACGCTTGAGTCGTTGCCGACCGGCAGGAAACGAGCCAGGTCGAGGCAGTCCGCAGCGTAGACACGGGTGGGCTCAAGGAGCTCCTCGCCGAGCGTGCGCCCCAGCTCACTGACCTGGCGGTCCAGCGCCCAGCCGGCCCGGTTGATGATGCGGCGCACCAGCGAGTAGCCGTTGGAGTGCAGGCCCGAAGACGCCATCCCAAGGATCACGTCGCCTTCCCTCACCCGGTCCGGGCCGAGCAGCGCATCGGCCTCCACCACGCCGGTGGCGGCGCCGGCGACGTCGTACTCGTGTTCCCCCAGCAGGCCGGGGTGCTCGGCTGTCTCGCCACCCACCAGGGCGGTCCCGGCGACCGAACAGGCCGCGGCGATGCCCCGGACAATGTCGGCGATACGCTCGGGCACCACCTTGCCGCAGGCAATGTAGTCGGTCATGAACAGGGGCTCGGCGCCGACCACCACGATGTCGTCGACCACCATGCCCACCAGGTCAAACCCGATGGTGTCGTGGATGTCCATGGCCTGAGCGATGGCTACCTTGGTGCCGACACCGTCGGTCGACGTCGCCAGCAGGGGCTTGCGGTAGGTCAGCAGGCGGGAGACGTCATAGAGGCCAGCGAACCCGCCGACTCCACCGATGACCTGCGGGCCGTGGGTGGCCCGGACGGCGTCCTTCATCAGTTCGACGGCGCGGTCGCCGGCTTCCACGTCCACTCCAGCGCTGGCATAGGTGATGGGGGAGTTGGTGGTCATACCCGTTCTTTCTTGTCTTCGGCGGTCAGCACTGCTTCGAACTCGCTGTCGGGTCCTGGATCGCACCCGTTGGATCCCGGGTCGTCGGCCGGATCGAGCCGTTCCAACAGGTTTTTGCCGCGGCGCTCCTCAGCGGGCAGCGCGATGGGATAGTCGCCGGTGAAGCAGGCGGTGCACAACCGTTCGCGCGGCTGCTCGGTGGCGGCGATCATGCCATCTTCGGAGATATAGGCGAGGCTGTCAGCGCCGATGGAGTTGCTGATCTGCTCCACTGCGGCGCCGTTGGCGATGAGCTCGGCGCGGGAGGCGAAGTCGATCCCGTAGAAGCAGGGCCAGCGCACCGGCGGGGAAGAGATCTTTACGTGCACTGAGGCGGCGCCCGCCTCGCGGAGCATCCGCACTACCGCCCGCTGGGTGTTGCCGCGCACAATCGAATCGTCGACGACGATGATCCGCTTCCCCCGGATGACCGATTCCAGCGCGTTGAGTTTCAGGCGGATGCCGAGCTGCCGGAGGGTCTGGCTGGGCTGGATGAAGGTGCGGCCCACGTAGGAGTTCTTCACAAATCCGTGAGCAAATGGAATGCCCGACTGCTCGGCAAAACCCACGGCGGCGGGGGTGCCGGACTCCGGGACGGGGATGACGACGTCGGCCTCGGCCGAGTTCTCGCGTGCCAGCTGGCGGCCCATTTCCACCCGGGCTTCGTAGACCGAGCGGCCGGCAATGGCTGCGTCCGGCCGGGCCAAATAGACGTACTCGAAGACGCAGCCAGCCCTAGTGGGCTGGGCGAAGTTCCGGGTGCGGACGCCGTCCTCGTCGATCGCGATGAACTCGCCGGGCTCGATCTCCCTGATGAAACTGGCACCCACGGTGGCCAGGGCTGCCTGCTCGGAGGCGACCACCCAGCCACGTTCGAGGCGGCCGAGGACCAGGGGGCGGACACCGTGGGGGTCCCGCGCCGCGTAGAGGGTGCCTTCATCCATGAACACGAAGCAGAAGGCGCCGTTGATTTTGGGGAGCAGTTCAAGGGCGGTTTCTTCGAGGGACCGGCCGTCGTCGCCCGCGAGGAGGGTAGTCACCAGTGCGGTATCCGAAGTGTTGCCCTGGGCCATTTCGCCGCTGCGCGGCTTCCCCTGGCGGTCGAGGATCATCTGGTAGAGGTCCGCCGAGTTGGTGAGGTTGCCGTTGTGGGCGAGAGCTACAGTGCCGACGGCGGTGGCGCCGAGGGTAGGTTGCGCGTTGGCCCAATTCGAGGACCCTGTGGTCGAGTACCGGCAGTGGCCGACAGCGATGTGGCCTTCGAGGGTGTTGAGGGTGGTTTCGTCGAAGACCTGGGAGACCAGGCCCATGTCCTTATAAACGTTGATCCGCTCACCGTTGCTGGTGGCGATGCCGGCAGATTCCTGGCCACGGTGCTGGAGCGCATACAGACCGTAGTACGCGAGCTTGGCCACCTCCTCGCCAGGAGCCCAGACACCGAAAACACCGCAGGCATCCTGAGGGCCCTTCTCACCTGGAAGAAGGTCATGGGAAAGATTTCCGTCACCGCGAACCATTGCATCATTCTCTCACGCGTTGGCGTTGGCGCTTCCATCGGTCAGTCGGGGTGAAGCTCGTCGTCGTATGTGCGCTCGGCGACGGCGCGTTGGGTGCGGCGGACGCTGATCCGGTCCAGGACCAGGACCAGAAGAGCGCCCAAAAGCAGGCCGGGGATTGCGAACACCATGATGAAGAATCCGAAGATGGATTCCCGGGTCAGGGTGGCATCGCCGGGGCCGGCATACGCGACGATCGCCGCGACAATGACACCGACCAACACGCCGAGCCCCATGAACGGCGCGAACCGCGGTGCGCGGCGCACCGTCACTTCACGGCGGGCTGGGCCTCGCTCCTGGCCGTCGGTGGGGCCGGGCGTCTCGCCGACCGGGGCTTCGGCGTCGGGCGATGCTGCCTCAGCGCCCTCGTCACGGGGTGGCTGCTGCTCTGAACTCATGCTTTAAGGCTACCGGCGATTAGCCGACCCGCCTGACCACCTGATAGCCGTCCTCCCGAAAGATCAGTTCATAGGACGATCCGGGATAGGTCTCTTCGGCATGTGCCACTGCGTCCTCGGGCTGGGTGGGGCCCCAGCTCCAGTCCTGGTTGTCGACGATCAGGTAATCCGGCGGCGGATTGTCGTTGCCCAACCAGAACACCTCGGTGTCGGGAACCAGATACGGCATCAGCACCACACCGCTCTCCACGCTCGCGCCCGCCGGGAACAGGGTTATCAACCGGTCTGCTGTCTCCCACCGCCCGGACTGGCGGAAGGTGTCCGGGTCCGCCAGGTCGCCCAGGGGTTGGGTCGGTAGCAGGAGGAGGGCGACGACGGCGACGGCCGGGACGACGGCGGCGCCGGCCACGCGCAACCACCGCCGTCGTGACCGGCGGGACGTGTCAATGGCGTCGATCAGCGCGGCGAACAGCACGGGCATCAGAACGGCGCTGTAATGCCATTCGGGCCCCCAATAGACGTCGTTTCCCGACACGAAACGCCACGCCACGGTGGGCACCATGACCAGGGCCAGCGGCGACCTGAGGAACAGGAAGCCGCCAGCCAGCAACAGCAGCCACACCGTCTCGTATTTGGCGCCCGCGGAGAAGATGGTGACCAGGGCACCGAGAGGGTCTGCGAGCATCCCGCGGACGTCGATCCGGTCGGAGTAGTCGTACTGTCCACCGCTGTTGAGCAGGGGCAGGATCACCGCCACGGAAAGCAGCAGCCAGCCGATTCCCCAGGCGGCGAGCCACCATCCGATCCGGTTCTTGTACCGCCAGGCGATGACCAGTCCGATCGCCGCGACAGTCAGGCCCAGGTCCTCCTTCACGAACACCAGCAGCCCGGCCCAGACGACGGCGGTGCGCAGCCGGCCGCTAATCATTGCCTCAAGAGCGAGCGCCAGCAGCAGAACCGCGAAGGCAATCTCGTGGAATTGCGCGGCCACTGCCGTCTGCAGACCCCACGACAGCCCGTACGCCGCGCCGAGGCAGGTGCCAATGACCGTCCCGAAACGGCGGATCCCCAGCCGGGCGATGACCAGGACCGAGACCCCGATCAGGAGATTCTGGACCACCAGCAGGGTCAGGCCGGAAGGGAAGAAGGCATAGGCGGGGCCGAGGAGCACCAGGAGCGGATGAAAGTGGTCGCCGAGCAGGTTGAAGCCGTCGCCTTTGATGGGGACAATCGGCGCGTCGAACCCGGCGTACGCCTTGGCCAGCTGGGTGAAGATGCCAAGGTCCCAGGAGGGGGTGTCCAGCCGGTTCCACTGCGCCACCGAGTACACGGTGTACAGGACGGTGACGAGGAGGGCGGTGATCAGCGCAGCCGACGGCTGCCTGCGGATGGCCGACGTCGTCGACCGCAAGCCCTCAGTGATGAAAGAGGTTCGCGGGCGTGTGTGCTCGGCGGTCATGACGGCGAACGATCCTGAGCGGCGAACAGCGGCAACAAGTCACTCAGGTCGGCCCGCTGGCCTGAGGCAGCGACCCTTCCGGCGTTCACGGCATCGGCCCAGGCCAGGGTTCCGGTCACGAGGGCCAGCCAGGTAGCGGCGTCGGTCTCCACCACGTTCGGCGGCGTGCCACGGGTGTGGCGGGGCCCGGCGATGCATTGGGCCACCCCGAATGGCGGCACCCGCACCTCTACGCTGTTGCCCGGAGCGCGTTCAGCGAGTTCCTCCAGGGCGTAGCGCACGGCAGTGGCCGTCTCGGGCCGGGCGGCAGATCCGGACCGCACCGCGTCGAGGGCTGACTCGCCGGCTGAGGCGGGGATCCGTCGTCGTGCCATCGCGGCTAGTCCAGGAGGGCCGTGACCGGTCCGGCGAGCCGGAGCTTGCCAACCGGTTCGTTGCCGCCGAGCACCGGCGGCACCACTTTTTCGAGGACGGCACCCACCTTGTCGACGTCGACGGCGCCTGCCGCAGCCAGGAGGGTCAGGCCCACCAGGGTGGTGGCGCGGATGTTGCCGTCCAGGATCTTGAGGGCCAGGGAGACGCCGGTGTCGGTACCCATGACCAGCACCCCTTCGGCGCCGTTCTTGGAGATGATGCCCAGATCTTCCATCACCACCGAATTTTCCCGGCCGCGTCCGTGGACGGCCCAGGGATAGTCGAGCATGGCGGTGGCAATCGTCGCCGCGCGGGCGTCGGCGTGCTTGTCGGACGGGGCGCGGGAGAACTTGCCGATACCGCGGGCCAGGCCCTTGAGCGACACCGCGGCGAGGGGAGCCCCGCAGCCGTCGACCCCCCAGTGGGACACCTGCTCTTCGGTGTACTCCTCGATAACGGCTGCAATGCGTTGCTGCAACGGATGGGAGGGGTCAAGATAGGTGGAGTGATCCCAGTTGTTCTCGGTGCAGGCCCACAGGAAGGCGGCGTGTTTGCCGGAGCAGTTGAACGCGATGCGCTGCTTGCCCTTCTCGGTGCGGATCAGCCAGTTGCGGGCTTCCTCGTCCTGGGGCCAGTCGGCCGGGCACTGGAGGTGCTCCTCGGAGACCCCGGCGGCGCTGAGCATGGTGCGAACCACGTCCATGTGCTCATGGGAGCCCACATGGCTGGCGGTTGCCAGCGCCACCTGCGGCCCGCGCAGCGGGACCCCCGACTGCATGGTCGCGAGGGCCTGGAAAGGTTTGAGGGTGGAGCGCGGGAAGACGGGGGCGTTGATGTCGCCGAGCTCGGTAACCACTGTGCCATCGGCGGCCAGGATCACCGCTGAGCCCAGGTGCCGTGATTCGATGAAGCCGTTACGTTCCAGGACAGCCAGGTCTACGGCGTCGGAAGAGGAGAAGGTCTGAGGCATGAAACTAGTATCGCCCATCGGAGGGGTGCGGGGTGGAGCTTGTGCCCACCGGAGTGAACGGACATCCGGTGGGCACAAGATTGGAGGCTAGGTGGGCCTAGGCGACGGTGAACTGCACCGACTGCCAGCCCGAGGCGCCGTTGGGTACGGTGTCGGCGCGTTCCTCGGTCTGCACGCCGTCGGGGTCGTAGGCACGGGCGCGGACCGTGTGTGAGCCCGATTCGAGGTTGATCTCGTGGGACCACTGGCGCCAGGTGTCCACCGACGCTTCGGTGGCGAGCGTCGCTTCCTCCCAGTCGCCGTCGTCAATCTGGACTTCAACCTTGGTGATGCCGCGGTGCTGCGCCCACGCTGACCCGCCGATGGTGGAGGTACCGGCCGGGAGCTGGGCAAAGGAGCGGGGCACCTCGACGCGGGCCATGGTCTTGATCGGACCCTTTTCGGACCACCCGCGGTCGGTCCAGTAAGCGGTCTTGTCGGCGAACCGGGTGACCTCAAGATCGACAACCCATTTGGTGGCCGACACATAGCCGTACAGGCCGGGAACCACCATGCGGACGGGATAGCCATGTTCCAAGGGAAGGGGTTCGCCGTTCATGGCGATCGCAAGCATCGCATCGCGGTCATCCTGCAGGATCGGCAGGGGAGTGGAGGCGCTGAAACCGTCGGTGCTGGTGGAAAGCACCATGTCCGCGTCGCCGGTCGGCCTGGCCCGCGCCAGCAGCTCGCGGATCGGGTAGCCGAGCCACTTCGCGTTGCCGGCCAGGTTTCCGCCGACGGGGTTGGAGACGCAGGTCAGGGTGACGTGGCGTTCGATCAGGTCCGCATCGAGCAGGTCCTGAAAGGTCATGGTGATCTCTTCCTCCACCATGCCGTGCACCCGCAGCTCCCAAGTCTCCAGATCGATCTGCGGCACGCTCAGGGCAGTGTCGATCCGGTAGAAGTCGGGGTTGGGGGTCAGCCAGGGGACCACGCCGTCGACGCCGGATTCCACCCCGGCGGGGATAGCCGGTGCGGCGCTGGCCGGGGTGGGGAAGGTGAGGGCCTCACGCGCCATGTTGACCGTGTTGCGGGCTCCGGCGATGGCCCGGCCGCCGGCAGCCGCGGCTCCGGCGACGATGGCGGTGATGCCTGCGGCGGCGAAGAAGGTGCGTCGGCTGGTGCCGTTGGTTGTTGCCGCGCCAGCCGTGCGGGCGGTGGTGCTGCTGGCGCTGATGCCGTTGGTGGTGCTGCTGGCGTCTGAACGGTGGGCGCCGTCGTCGTGGGCTGCATGCAGCGCACGGACCAGATAGCGCAGGGCAAGCAGCCCCACGGCGGTTCCGATCACTGTCGGCACGGCGTCCAGCAAGGTAGCCCCGGCTCGGGAGATCACGGCAGCGACGATGACTGCACCCATCAGCAGTACGCCCGCCACCCCGAACACCCATTTGCGGTAGGCGACCACGCCGAGGATGGCAGCAAGGACAACAATCGTGACGCCCATCCCGACGAAGAGCGCCACCTTGTCTTTGGTGCCGAAGGTGGCGATGGCGAAGTCCTTCAGCCACGGTGGGGTGAAATCAATGAAGGTGGAGCCGAGTGCGATCAGCGGCGCGGCGCGGGCGGTGAGGAAGGCGCCGAGCAGCTCGGCAACGCCCAGCACCAGGCCAGCGGAGACTATTCCGGCCAGTGCTGCCAATAAGGATTCCTTGCGCCCGGGGCGTCGTAAAGCTTTCATGCCTTTAATTCGGAGTGACGTGTCGAGAGTATGGGTTGTCATAGGGGTGATTCGCCCGTCACACCGTCGCGAGGACTCGGCCGAGCCAGTACGCTGATCTACTGTGAAGGTTCTAGTGATAGGCCCCGGCGGCCGCGAACACGCCCTTGTCCGAGCGTTGCTGGCCGATCCGTTCGTGCACGAGGTGCACGCAGCCCCCGGCAACGCCGGTATCTCGGGCATCGTGCCAACCCATGCCGTTGACGCCGCCGATCCGGCCGCCGTCACCACGCTGGCCCAGTCGCTGGCCTCGGACCTGGTGGTGATTGGTCCTGAAGCGCCGCTCGCCGCGGGCGTGGCCGACGCGCTACAGGAAGCGGGGATCCCCGTTTTTGGTCCATCGCAGGAGGCCGCCCAGCTGGAAGCGTCGAAGGCTTTCGCCAAGCAGATCATGGCCGCAGCCAACGTCCCGACCGGGATGGCCCGGGTGGCTTCCACCCCTGAGCAGGCGGCAGAGGCGCTGGACATTTTCGGTGCCCCCTTCGTCGTCAAGGATGACGGATTGGCCGCCGGTAAAGGCGTGGTGGTCACCTCCGACCGCGCCGAGGCCCTCGAGCATGCGCAAGCCTGCTTCGACGCCGGCGGCACGGTGGTGATTGAAGAGTTCCTCGACGGGCCCGAGGTGTCACTCTTCGTCCTCTCCGATGGCCGCAACGTGCTGCCCCTCGCACCTGCTCAGGACTTCAAGCGCATTCACGACGGCGACCAGGGACCAAACACCGGCGGTATGGGTGCTTATTCACCCCTCGATTGGGCCCCCACCGGGCTGGTTGACGAGGTGATTGACCGGGTCGCGCAGCCGACCATCGACGAGATGGCCCACCGCGGCACCCCGTTCGTCGGGGTTCTTTACGTTGGGCTGGCGTTGACCGCCCGTGGCCTGCGGGTGATCGAGTTCAACGCCCGGTTCGGGGATCCCGAGACGCAGGCAGTGCTGGCCCGGCTGCGAACACCCCTCGGCGGGGTGCTGTTGGCCGCCGCCAAGGGCGGGCTGGACCGGATCGAAAGCCTCAACTGGTCACCGCAGTCAGCGGTGGCGGTGGTCCTCGCCTCGGCAAACTACCCGGACGTGCCCCGTACCGGCGACCGCGTGCGTGGCCTGAAGAAGGCCCAAGCGGTCGACGGCGTGCACGTGTTGCACGCCGGAACCGCGCTGAAGCACGGCAAGGTGGTGTCGGCCGGTGGGCGGGTACTCGCCGTCGTCGGGCTCGGGGATGACCTCGCCGCCGCCCGCGAGAAGGCGTACAGCGGGATGGCGCAGCTCGAACTCAAGGGTGGGCAGTACCGCACCGACATTGCGCTCAAGGCGGCGCGGGGCACCGTTGCGGCACCGATTGTTGCCTCACCGTTGACGCCCGCGACCGCTGCTTCGGCAGCGAGCCCTGCGGGGGCCTGAGCGTGACCTTTACGCCGTCGTACATTGACGTTCCCGGCTGGAAGCACAGCTATTCGGGAAAGGTGCGGGACCTGTACTCGCCGCTGACCGGGCCGGAGGACCGGGTGCTGGTGGTCGCAAGCGACCGGATCAGCGCCTACGACTTCGTGCTGTCGTCGGAGATTCCGGACAAGGGCCGCGTCCTGACCCAGCTGAGTCTGTGGTGGTTTGAGCAGCTCATCGAGGTGCCCAACCATGTGCTGTCCACCGAGGTGCCTCACGAGGTGGCTGGCCGGGGGATGATCTGCAGCAAACTGGAGATGTTCCCGGTGGAATGCATCGCTCGCGGCTACCTGACCGGGTCCGGGCTGCTGGAATACCGGTCGGCGGGCACCGTGTGTTCGCTTCCGTTGCCGGCCGGGCTGGAGGATGGATCCCGGCTGGAGTCGGCCCTGTTCACGCCGTCGGCCAAGGCAGCGGTGGGCGAGCACGACGAGAACATTGCCTACGACGACGTCGTCGCCACCGTTGGCGCACGCGTGGCGGAGGAGTTGCGGCGTCTGACCCTGGCAATCTATGGCCGGGCCGAGGAAATTGCCCGGTCCCGGGGGATCATCCTCGCTGACACGAAGGTGGAGTTCGGGCTGTCCGCCGACGGGCAGATCACCCTCGGGGACGAGGTGCTGACCCCCGACTCCTCACGGTTCTGGGATGCAGCTTTGTATGCGCCGGGCCAGGCGCAGCCGTCCTTCGACAAGCAGTTCGTCAGGGATTGGCTCACCTCGGATGCCTCCGGCTGGGACAAGGCCTCCGCGCCGCCGGAACTCCCCGCCGAGATCATCTCGAAGACCCGCGGCCGGTACATCGAGGCCTACGAGCGGCTGACCGGCCTCACTTTCGCCTAGTTCCACCCCGTTTCGCTGACCCATCACCTGATTTCGTGCACTCCTGCTCACTGAGGGCGCCGTGCCAGTGGGCATGTGGGTCTATGCCCAGTCTCTGACTGCCCATCGTGGGCAGGTGAGCGGGATCGGCTTCACGCGATCCCACTGCTGGACCTTGACCGCTGGGATTGTCTAGACCTTCCCGCTGACCGCCTCTGATGGATGGGAAGCGGTGCCGGGGAACCCGTATTGTGCACTCCTGCTCACCAGGCGGGCCTCGTGGGTGGGCATAGCCGCTTAAGCTCAGCTACCTGCGGGCTTGAGTGGGCATTTGTGTCGGGCGGACAACGCGGCTCCCGCTGATGGGCCTTCATCAGTGGGATTGACTCGCCTTCCCAGTGATCGTGCGCGGGGGTGGGAAGCCGTGGTCATGAAAAATCCCCGTGGTTGGCCTTTCTGAGCCATGAGGCGTTTTCACAATGGTCGGGGTGACAGGAATTGAACCTGCGACCTCGTCGTCCCGAACGACGCGCGCTACCAAGCTGCGCCACACCCCGAAGCTGGCGACCGTCAAAATTGGCCGCTCCAGCAACAGACTACCTGAGCACCCGGGGATGTAAAGCTAAACCAGCGTCTCCTGCCAGGCCGCGTGCAGGGTCGCGAACCGGCCGTCGCCGCCGATCAACTCCGCCGGGGTACCGTCCTCCACCACCTCGCCGTCGTGAACCACGAGCACCCGGTCGGCGATCGACACCGTGGATAGGCGGTGGGCGATGATCAGGGCGGTGCGGTTGCCGAGCAGCTTCTGCAGCCCCTCCTGCACCAGCCGTTCGCTGGGGATGTCCAGCGACGAGGTGGCCTCGTCCAGGATCAGCACCGCGGGGTTGGCCAGAAATGCGCGGGCAAAGCTGATCAGCTGGCGCTGCCCCGAGGAGACCCGGCCGCCACGCTTGTTCACGTCGGTGTCGTAACCGTCGGGCAGGGACCTGATGAACGCGTCAGCACCCACCGAGCGGGCCGCCGCCTCGATCTCCTCCCGGGTGGCTTCCGGCTTCCCGAGCGCAATGTTGTTCGCCACGCTGCCGCTGAACAGGAACGCCTCCTGTGTCACCATCACGACGGCGCGCCGCAGGTCGCGGGGCTCGACCTCCCGGATATCGATACCGTCGAGCGTGATGCCGCCGGCCGAGACGTCGTAGAACCGGGCGATGATCTTCGCCAAGGTCGACTTGCCGGCGCCGGTCTGACCCACCAGCGCAATGGTCTGGCCGGCTGGGATGTGCAGGTCCATGGTGGGCAGGATGACCGGGCCGTCGCCGTAACGGAACTCCACGCCGTCGAACCTGATCTCCCCGCGGGGATCCTTCAGCGGCACCGGGTTCCGGGGAGGGCGGACGGTTGGCACCTCCTCGAGGAGACCGGACACCTTCTCCAGCGACGCCGACGCCGACTGGAACGAGTTGTAGAACATGGCCATCTGGTCCACCGGTTGGAAGAACCGCTTGCTGTACAGCAGAAGGGCGAGCAGGGCGCCGACGGCCAGCGAGCCATCCAGCACCCGGAACCCGCCCACCAGCAGCACCACGGCAACGGTCACGTTGCCGATCAGCACCAGGCCCGGCTGGAAGATGCCGTTGAGGTTGATCGACCGGACGGTGACCTGGCGGTAGTCCTCGGCCAGCTCGTCGTATTTGGCGGCGTTGACTTCCTCGCGGCGGAAGGCCTTGACCGCGCGGATCCCGGTCATGGTCTCGATGAAGTGGACGATCAACCGCGCCGACACCACCCGTGAGGAGCGGAACGCGATCTGTGAGTGCTTCTGGTACCAGCGGGCCAGCAGGAACATCGGCACCGCGGCGACGAGGATCAGCAGACCGGTCCGCCAGTCGAGGATGAAGATGGTGATAGCGGTGAACAGCATGTACATGACGCCGGACGCGAGGGAACTGACCCCGGAGTCCAGGAGTTCGCGCAGCGCCTCCAGGTCGGAGGTCTGCCGGGAAATGATGCGCCCCGACGTGTACTTTTCGTGGAACTCGAGGCTCAGCCGCTGGGTGTGCCGGAAGACGCGGAGCCGCAGATCCAGGAGCATCGCCTGACTGAGCAGTGCCGTCGCCCGGACGTAGCCCGCGGTCAGGGTGGCCGTCAGCACGGCGGCGATCAGGTAGGTGAGGCCGGCGAGCCAAAGGTAGGTCGGGTCGCCGTCGAGCAGTGACGGAAGGGCGTTGTCGATGCCGAACGCGATGACGGCAGGGCCAGCCACGCGGGCGGCCTGGGAGCCAACCACCAGGGAGATAGTCCAGCTGAACTGCCGCCGGTTGGGCTGGATGAGAGACCCCAGGAGCCGGAAAGAGCGGGACCGCACCGACTTGTTCTGGGCCTTGGAGAGGAGGACGTCGTCCTCGTTGGCGACGCCCGACGACGTCCCCCCGGCGGGTGCCTTCCCGTTGTTTGGCTGTGGTGATGTGCTCACGCGAGTGCCCCCTCGTCGTCGTTCTTCAGGTCCTCAAGTTCGGTGTCAAGATCGGTTGGCTCGTCGTTGAGGCTCGCGATCACGTACCGGTAGTGGGTGTTGCGGGCCAGTAGCTCGGTGTGGGTGCCGACGTCGGTGATTCGGCCGTCCTCGAGCAGCGCCACCCGGTCGGCGAGTGCGACGGTCGAGGGCCGGTGGGCGACGATCAGCGTGGTGGTGTGATCGAGGACCTGCCGCAGGCCTTTCTCGACGAGCTCCTCGGTGCGCACGTCGAGCGCCGAGAGCGGGTCGTCGAGGACCAGTACCCGTGGTTTGGCGGCGATGGACCGGGCCAGGGCGATCCGCTGGCGTTGGCCGCCGGACAGACTCAGGCCCTCCTCACCGATCAGGGTGTCGACGCCGTCGGGCAGGGAATACGCGAAGTGCGCCTGGGCGACGTCGAGCGCCTCCTCCAGAATGTTCTCGGCGTGGTGGTCATCCCGCGGCTCGGCGCCCATCAGGACGTTCTCACGGACCGAGCTGGAGAACAGGGTGGTGTCCTCGAAGGCGACCGAGACGTGGGTGCGCAGGTCGTCGATGGCGATACTGCGCAGATCCGTGCCGTCGATCCTGATGGAGCCGCCGGTCACCTCATAGAGGCGCGGGACCAGCTCCAGGAGGGTGCTCTTGCCGCTCCCGGTGACGCCGACCAGCGCCATCGTCTCACCCGCCCGCAGGGTGAGATTGATGCCGTTTAGCACATCGGCGGTGCCGTCCTCGGCGTCGGGGTAGCGGAAATGCACATCGGTGAAGGTGACCTCGCCGCGGGGGTCGGTCAGGCGGACCGGCTCCTCGGGATCGGTGATGGTGTTGACGGACTCCATGACCTCGTAGTGCCGGTCGATGGCGGTCTTGGCGGTGAAGGTCATGGCCAGCAGCGGACCGATGAACTCGACCGGGGTGGCGACCACTGCCGCGGTGGCGAAGAAAGCCACCAGAGCGCCAATGGACAGGTCACCGTTGGCGGCAAACAACACGCCGACCACCAGTGAAGCACCCAACGCCAGTTCAGGCAGCAGGGTGACGATCAGGGAGAAGTTGGCCAGCGAGCGGGCCTTGTAGATTTCCGTCTGCCGGAGCTCCTCGGCCTGCAGGTTGAAGCCCTCCAGGGCCTCGCGGCTGCGACCGAAGGCCTTGAGGACCCTGATGCCGTGCACCGACTCCTCGACGGTGGTGGCGAGATCGCCGGCCTGGTCCTGGCTCTTCCGGGACACCTTGCTATAGGAGGTGCGGAACCTGAAGCCATAGATCATGATCGGCAGCGCCGCGGCAAGGAAGATCAGGGCCAGCACCCAGGAGGTCAGGAACATGACGACGACGCCGATCACTACGGTCAGCGACGTCACCACCAGCATGATCAACCCGAACGCCATCCACCGGCGCATCAGGTTCAGGTCAGACATGGCACGGGAGAGGAGCTGGCCGCTGCCCCAGCGGTCGTGGAAGGCGACCGTCAGGTCCTGCAGGTGACGGTAGAAGGAGGTCCGCATCCTGGTTTCGACAGTCGTCGCCGGTGCGATGACGAACTGACGGCGCAACGCAACGAAGGTCGCTTCAAGAATGCCCAGCAGGAGGACTACCCCGGCGGCGATCCACACGGTCGACGTCGCACCTCCAACGGCGAGGGCATCGTTGATCAGCACCCGGAATACCTGGGGGATGGCCAGCGCCATCAGGCTGGCGCCCAGCGCGCAGGTGAGACCCAGCATCAGCCGCGGCAGGATGGGCTTAAGGTGCGGGTACAGTCGGCCGAGCGATTCCCACAGGGTGGTTTGAGTCTGCATGCTTCCGTCTTGACACTGAGAGGCGGATCTACCGGGAACGGGCTTTTCGTGTCCCGTAGCAACTATCCTATGTCAGGGCTGTACCCGTGTCCCGGGTGGCCGCACGCTACGACTGAGCCGGCGGAACTTCCCTCACGGTGAGGGTGAGCAACACTGCCTCGGGGCGGCAGGCGAAACGGACCGGCGCGAACCGCGATGTGCCAATTCCTGCCGACACGTTCAGCGGGATACTGCGGCCCTCATGGTTCCAGTTGGTGACACCGCGGGCCCGCCAGGTGGGAAGGTCGCAGTTGCTGACCAAGGCCCCGTAGCCCGGGATGCAGACCTGACCGCCATGGGTGTGGCCGGCAAGGATGAGATGTGCGCCGCCAGCGGTGAAGTAATCCAGCACCCGCTGGTAGGGGGCATGTGCGACGGCGATCTTCAGGTGCCGCGCGTCGGGGGAGGTGCTGCTGCCGGCGGGGTAGCCGGCGTAGGAGTCGCGGTTGATATGGGGGTCATCCACGCCGGTGAAGTCGAGCCGCAGATTTCCCACGGCTACCGACTGGGAACGGTTGGCGAGGTCAATCCACCCCGCGTTCCCGAAGCCCCTGAACATCTCCGCCCATGGCAGGGCTTTCGGTTCATGCCCGGACCGAGGCTTCGACGGACCGGCGAAATACCGCAGCGGGTTGTTCAGCACCGGGGCGTAGTAGTCGTTGGATCCGGGCACAAACACGCCGGGAAACTGCAGCAACGGGCCGAGGGCCTCGAGCAGCGGTTCAACACCTTTGCGGTGGCTCAGGTTGTCGCCCGTGTTGACCACGAGGTCAGGTTTGAGCCGGGCCAGGCCCTTCAACCACTGCGTCTTGGCGGTCTGCCGAGGCGCCATGTGAATGTCGGAGAGGTGCAGAACTCTCAGCGGACGGCTGCCCGGCGGGAGGATCGCCAGGGTCTCCTCGCGCAGCCGGAACAGGTTGCGTTCCACGAGGGAGGCGTAGCCGAGTCCGGCGACGGCTACCGCTGCGGTACCACCCAACGCGATCGTCGTGGCGTCGAGCAGCTTCGATGAACCCAAGATCAGCCTTCGTCTTCGTTATTGTCTGGATTATCGGGATTGTTTCCCGGTGGCGCATCGGCTGGCGGGCCGCTATTTCCAGGATCACCCTGGTTGCCGGTTCCCGGACGTGTGGCCCGGTCACCGTTGCCGGGCCGTGTCGTGGTGCTGGGGCGTTGCGCGTTGAGCATGCGCTGCGGAGGGTCGGCGAACGGCTCGGCCGGGTAGAGGCCAGGGATCTGCTGCATGAAGCGTTCCCAGGATGGCGCCGCGACGAACGCGCCGTCAATCTCCTCATAAATCTGCCCGCCAATGCGCAAGTCAGAGAGCGAAACGCTGTTGGCTTTCCAGTTTCCGAGCCAACTCGCCGTGGCCATACCTGAGTTGTAGCCCATGAACCAGGTTTGTGACCGATCATCATTGGTTCCCGTTTTTCCCGCCATCGGTACGTCGCCGAACTCGAGGAGCTGACCCGATCCACGGTCCATCACGGCTTCGGTGGCGTAGTTGATTCCACGCGCCAATTCCTTGGGAATCGCCTGCTCACATTTCTGTTCCGGGACGGGGAAGCTGGTGCCGTCGACAGCAACCACTTCGGTAAGAGCCCGCGGCTCACAGGTCAGACCCTCGGCTCCCAAGGCGGCGTAAGCCGTCGCCATGGACATTGGGGACACCTCGCTGCCGCCACCAATCAACGCCGAGGGTAATACCTGAAGCGGCGTGTACTCACCCTCCGCGCTCTTGCCGTCATGGACACCGAGATCGGATGCGATCTGGAACGGCATGCAAAGGTCGATCTGGTCGGCCGTCTCCATAGTGACGGTGTTATAGGACTGCGCCAGCCCCTCAAGAACCGAGTAGTTGCCGTAGTTGATGTCCCCGTAGTTCTGCGGCTCGTAGGGCTCAGGTCCGGGATTCTCCCAGTAACCATTCTGGAGGCAGCTGGCCTCCCACCGGTCTCCCACTGGGTACTCTTTTTTGCTGCCATTCACCACTGTATTCAAAGCCCTACCATCCTCAAGCCAACCTCCCACAGCGAATGGTTTGAACGTCGATCCAGGCTGGAACCCGCCGACCCCGCCGAGGGGCATAGCGGGGTCTCCACCCTGAAAAACGTCAACGTTGAAATTCAGCACTGAATCGCCTGGCTCGGTACCCGGCATATACCTGGTGTTCTGAGCCATCACCAGGATGTCTCCGGTGCCCGGCTCGATGCTGACCATCGAGTGGCCAACCGAGGGGTCGGTGGTATCGCGGGCGGCGGTTTCGGAGATGGCCGTCTGTGCGGCTGTCTGCGCTGCCGGGTCCAGCGTCGTCGTAATGGTGAGGCCTGCGCGGTAGAGGGTGTCCTGACGCGCTTCAAGGGTTTCACCGTACGCCGGATCGTTCAGGACCAGGTGGGTGACGTAGTCACAGAAGTACGGTGCCTGCTCGGCGCCAACACAACCGCTCAGCGTAGGAGTGATAGCCAGGCCCAAATCGGTGACGACGGCGGCGTCGTACTCTTCCTGGGTGATGTGGTCATTGGACAACATGGCGTTGAGCACCAGGTTGCGACGTTCCAGCGAGCGCTCCGGGTTGAGCTCGGGGCTGTAATAGGTGGGTCCATTTACCACTCCTGCGAGGAGAGCAGCCTGTTGGATGTTCAAATCCGCGGCTTCAACGTTGAAGAAATATCTCGACGCTGCCTGCACTCCGAAGGTAGTGCCGGTAAACGGCACTATGTTGAGGTAGCCCTCAAGGATCTCGTCCTTGCTCAACTCCTTCTCCACGGCGATGGCCAGTTTGGCTTCGCGGAGCTTGTCGCCGATGGTTTTTCCGCCGCTGAAGGTGACAGATTCGTCGCCGTTCTGCAGGCTGGCATCGATGAGAACGTTGTTGACGTACTGCTGGGTGATGGTCGAGGCGCCGCGGGTGACGTCGCTGCTGACGTTGCTCACTATCGCGCTCATGATGCCCTGCAGGTCAACGCCGCCGTGCTCGTAGAACCGGGCGTCCTCAATCGCGAGGAGCGCGTTTACCATGTTGGGGGATATCTGGTCGAGGGTGACCGGCTGACGGTTCTCTTCGTAAAGAGTCGCGATGAGCGACCCATCAGAGGCGAGGATCCTCGACGGCTGGGCCAGAGCCCCGCGCTCCAGTTCCGCCGGCAGTTCCTCGAAGAACTGGATCGATGCGGAAGCTCCGGTACCCGCCGCCGCAGCGATGGGGACCAAAAGACCCGCAGCAAGCACCCCGCTCAAAGCACTGATTCCGAGAAACGCAATCATCTTCCCCAGGGTGGTTGCTGTGTCAAAGATCGGTGATTTACGAGCAGCCATTACTCCAGTTTACAAGCACGCGCTAGTCTGTGAACCATGACCAAATGGGAGTACTCCACAATTCCGCTCATCATCCACGCCACGAAGCAGATTCTGGATCAGTGGGGCGAGGACGGCTGGGAGCTGGTGCAGGTAGTTCCCGGACCGGACGGCAAGGGCCTCGTCGCCTACTTGAAACGAGAGAAGAACCAGTCGTGACCAGCACCGACAACCCAACATCAGCTGTGGAACAGCGGCTGCTGGAGCTTGGAATCACCCTTCCGGATGTTGCGCAGCCCCTGGCTTCGTACGTACCCGCGGTGGTTAGTGGTAGCTACGTTTTCACTGCCGGGCAACTCCCCCTTATTAACGGTGAACTCCCAGCTTTGGGCAAGGTCGGCGCTGAGGTGACACCGGAGGCCGCCAAAGAGTATGCGGCGATCTGCGCGGTCAACGCCCTGGCGGCTATCAAATCCCAGATTGGGGATCTCGACCGGATTAGCCGGATTGTCAAGGTCGTAGGCTTCGTCGCGTCCGACCCGAGCTTCACCGGCCAGCCCCAGGTCATCAACGGAGCGTCCGACCTCCTGGGGCAAGTACTCGGCGACGCCGGTGCGCACGCACGGTCCGCCGTCGGCGTCGCAGTTCTTCCCCGGGATGCGCCGGTGGAAGTCGAAATTATCGCGGAGTTTGTCTGATTCCTGTGGGCCATATTAGTAACCGACTTTTCCCAGTTCCCGAAGATCAGCTTGACGCAGCGCGAAGCTGGGTCGAACACGGCGAGCGTACGCCGGTCAAGCCGCGCTCGGCGTCGTCGGTTGTGTTGATCCGTGACGCCCCCGCCGGCACCGAAACCTATCTGTCGTACCGGCGTGGCGAATCCCCGCTGGGGATCGTCGCGTTTCCGGGCGGCAGCATTGAGGAGTCCGACGACGACGACGTCGCCTGGTTCGGTCCCGCGCCCGCCCAATGGGCCAAGGCGATGGGCATTGACGACATGTTCGCGGCGCGGCGCCATGTGGTCGGAGCCATCCGCGAGTTGTTCGAAGAAACAGGGGTGCTGCTGGCAGGGCCGGACGCCGCATCCCTCGTCGACGGCAGCCGGAATCCTGAATGGATGAAGGCCCGTGAGGACATCGCCACTCAGGAACGATCCTTTTCGGAGATCCTGACGCGCCGGGGACTGGGGATCCGCACAGACCTGTTGAAGCCGCTGGCTCACTGGCTCAGCCCGGATTACGCCCACCGACGGTTTGACACCCACTATTTCGCTGCCGCGCAGCCGACCAGCCAGGAAGCATCAGTGCTTGGAAGTAAGGGAATCTGGGGTGAATGGCGGTGCGCTGCCCGGGAGGTGGCGCGTGCCGAGACCACAGCGCTGGGCGACGAAGTGGGCCAGCCCAATTCCGTGGGTCGCACGCTGGACGAGATCGCGGTTCCCGCCGTCGAACTGATGTTGGAGAAGATCGGGTCGTCCAAGGGCTGCGTCGCCTATCTGACGCACAAGCGACCCATGAAAGTCTATTACCCGCACCTCGTTACACCCTCCGAGGAAGCCGACCCGATGCTTGAGGTCGCCTGCTCCGTAGCCACCGAGGGCGGGTCCGGCCAGCGCGGCCGCTGACCCCCTCCACACTCAGCCATGCCTGCCGCGGCGGGGATCGAACTGAAACATTAGTGCAGCTTCGACAACACCATGGCAACTACCCGCCACGGGTGCGCAAAAGGTTTAGCGGCTGCGCTGACGCAGACGCTGGATGTCCAGGATGACGACGGCGCGCGCCTCAAGGCGCAGCCACCCCCGCTGCACGAACTCAGCCAGCGCCTTGTTGACGGTTTCGCGGGAGGCGCCGACCAACTGGGCGAGCTCCTCCTGCGTCAGCTCGTGGGCCACCAGGATGCCATCAGTGGCCGGACGACCGAACCGGTCAGCCAGATCCAACAGGGCCTTCGCCACACGGCCCGGAACGTCCGAGAACACCAAGTCGGCCAGTGATTCGTTGGTACGGCGCAGCCGGCGGGCCAGGGCCTGCAGCAGCTGCGCGGAGACCTCGGGACGCGTTTCCAGCAGTGTCCGAAGGTTCTCATTCTTCAAGCCGGCAAGACGCGTCTCGGAAACAGCGGTGGCCGTCGCGGTGCGCGGGCTGGGATCGAAGAGGGCCATCTCGCCGAACAGCTCACCTGGGCCGAGGATCGCCAGTAGGTTCTCGCGACCGTCCTGGGCGGTGCGGCCCAGCTTGATCTTCCCTGACACGATGAAATACAGCTGGTCGCCCTGATCGCCCTCGCGGAAGACTGAGGCCCCGCGGGAGAGGTCCACTTCGGTCAGCTCGTCGGTGAGTGCGGCGAAAACGTCGTCGCCCAGTGAAGCGAAGAGCGGCGCTCGGCGCAGTACCTCGATGTCCATGAATTCTCCTGATAAATTGTCGGCTCGTCCCATCTTGCCGTACATAACGAAGTTGTGACACCTGCTACACGCATGTTCGCCGTCGGAATAGCCGAATTGCCCATCGATCAGACCCAAACTCCCTGGTATGGCACTGAACACGGCGCAACGGAGTGCCCTGAGCGCTCAGCAGATTGTCAGTACCGCCGGATACACTCACACAGGTAGCGGAGGCGAAGTGCCTCCTGACGATCAGGGAGAGCGCACGTGCCGGACTTCACCATCTTGGACATTCTGCTGGTGCTGGCACTGGTCGGATATCTCGTTGCCGGCCTCCGCAACGGGTTCCTGGTGACGCTCGGCGGAATCGCAGGCTTCGTCGCCGGAGCCGTAGCGGCCTTCTTCGCCATCCCACTGGTCAGCGAATGGGTGCCCGACGACGCCTGGCGGCTTCCCGCGATCATCCTCACCGCACTGGTGCTGGTGGTGGTCGGCCAGGCCCTCGGCTCGCGGCTCGGAGGAGGAATCCGCCGCGCCCTCGACTTCCGACCGATCCGGATGGTGGACCGGCTGCTGGGAGGTGCCGTCAATCTGGTGGTCGCCGCACTGGTGATGTCCATGCTGGCCTTCAGTATTGGCACCCTCGGTATGCCCTTCCTCTCCCAATCCATCGCCTCGTCCCAGGTGATCAGGGGGATTGACAACCTCACGCCGTCGCAGGTGCGCACGTGGATGGCACAGCTGCGAACCATCGCCGTCGACGACGGAATCCCCACCATTCTCGAAAGCGTCGCCCCGGCGGCCCCGATGCCGGTCCCCGACGCGGCCGTCGACACCCCGGAGCTGGCCGCAGCCTCCGCATCGGTGCTGCGGATCGCTGGCACGGCTTTCCAATGTGGCCAGAACCAGACCGGCTCCGGCTTCATCATCGCTCCGGGCCGGGTGGTGACCAACGCGCATGTGGTCGCGGGAGTCAACGAACCGGTGGTGGAGATACCCGATGGGGGAGCCCTGCCCGGCCGGATTGTGCACTTCGACGCTGTACGGGACATTGCTGTTCTCGCCGTTGACGGCTTGGACCGCGCCGCCCTGCCACTCGGTGAGGACCTGGCCCGTGGGGATACCGCGGCGTTCGCCGGCTACCCGGCGGGTGGACCCTTCCAGATCCAGCCAGCAAGCATCCAGAATCGCAGCGACGTCCTGGTCTCGAACATCTACGGGGCCGACCCGTCGCCGGTGAACGTCTACAGCCTCGCGGCGAATGTCCAGCAGGGAAACTCTGGCGGACCGTTACTGGACCTGCAGGGCAGGGTGGCAGGAGTCATCTTCGCTAAATCCACTCAGGACGCACCGGTCGGCTATGCCCTCACCCTGGCCGAGCTGCGGCCGATCGCCGAACAAGCGGGCGCCTTCGCCGACACCGTGTCGGCGGGACAGTGCAACCGCCGCTAACGGATCAGCTTAGCCAGTCGAGGGCCTGCCCGTGGCCGCCCGTCCGGGCCACCGCCTGCCCGTTGTGGGCCAGAACAAACAGGCGGTCCACCTCGGCGTCATCTTTCTGCAGCGCCCCCTCGACGCCGGGCAGCACCCCATACCCTTCGTTGGACAGCCAGTGCAGGGGCCGGTCCCGGTCCGCTGTGAGCCGCCGCATGGTGTCCCGAAAAGCACTCCGCCCCGCCTCGTCCACGTAGGAGAGGACAGCGCTGTGAAAGACCACGACGGTGGCGTCGGTAGGCGCCCGATGCACCAACTTCTCAAGATCGACGGTCAGATCCCCCTCGACCAGCAGCGGCGGTTCGCGGCGGGCCACGGTCACGGCGGCACGCAGCCGGTCCAGCCGGCGGGTGTGCTCCGGCCAGACGAGCGCCTCCAGCCAGGCGACGTCGTCGTCGTTTGCCACATCGAGCGGATTCAGGTCAAGGCCAGCCCGAAAACCCACGCGGGGTACCCGGTCGGGTAGCGGGGGGCCGCCACGCGTGGCACACTCCATGACCAGCGCGTCCGGAACGTCGGCCGCGGACAGGATCGGGCCCCCGTCGTACGAGTACCCGTACCGGTCCGGGTACAGGCACAAACCGGCGGAGGCGCCCACCTCGACCAAAGCCAGCGGCATGTTTTCGTCGCCGGAGCCCGCGGCGATCCGAGCAAGTAGCGGCAGAAGCACCGCGCACCGGCCCGCCTCGTTGGTCTGGGTGCTCCGGGCGAGCATCGTCCCGCGCACCTGCGGCCAATGTTCCAGGACGAACGCTCGAAAGTCCGGGTATGGCCCCGGTTGGACGCCCTCGAACCGTGCAGCGCCCAGCAGCAGGTTGGGTTGACGTTTCGCGGCGGGCAGATCGTTCAGCAGAGCGAGTAGTTCTGAATCCTCGCTGATCCCGGTGCACCACGCGTCGTAGGTGGCCGAATATCCGCGGGTCTCGATGAGAGCGAACCGCCGGTACCAGGCTGCGGTGTCGAGCTTTTCGGGCATGCTGTTCCTTCCGATTCGCCGGGTCAACCGCTCCGAATCTCTCCCGGCCGGGGGGCGTGCGAGCGATGGACGCGTGATCAAATCGTAATCTCCTCTGTGATGTAAATCCCATTACAGCCCATACTCCGGGTTAGGCTCATTCCACAGATTGCTACGCTCTGCGTCGCCGTCAGGGCATCACGTCACGTGCACTGCCTCACCACTCGTACATGAGGAGCTCAACATGCAAGTAAGCGCCACACGGTCGCGCAGCTCACGCCCCGCAAAGAAGCGGGCCGCTGTGATGACGGCTGGATTGGCAATCGGTGCGCTGTTGCTTTCCGGCTGCGTCGAAAGCCAGCGGGACGAAGGCACTGCCGACGGCGGTGAAGCGACAGTCGATTCGACCTTCGTTTTTGCTGCCTCCTCGGACCCGGCATCCCTCGACCCTGCATTTGCCAGTGACGGCGAGACCTTCCGGGTCAGTCGCCAGATGTTTGAAGGATTGGTCGGTGTGGAGGCAGGCACCGCTGATCCCGCTCCGCTCCTCGCCGAGTCCTGGGAAACCTCCGAGGACGGCCTGTCGACCACCTTCGCGCTGAAGGAGGGTGTTACGTTCCACGACGGCACCGCGTTCAACGCCGAAGCGGTCTGCTTCAACTTCGAGCGCTGGTACAACTGGACTGGAGTGGCACAGGCGCCCTCAGTGTCCTACTACTACAACAACCTGTTCCGCGGCTTCGCCGACTCGCCGGACGCTGCCGTCTACGAGTCGTGCGAGGTGAACGGTGACCTTGAAGCAACTGTGACCCTCGCGCAGCCCTTCGCCGGGTTCATTCCTGCCCTGTCGCTGCCAGCCTTCGCCATGCAGAGCCCGACGGCGCTCGAAGAGTTCGCTGCCGATGACATCGGCGGCTCCGCCGAAGCGCCCGCCCTGAGCGCGTACGCCGAGGGGAACCCCGTCGGAACCGGACCGTTCAAGTTTGACTCCTGGGACGTCGGCGAGCAGCTCCAGCTGTCCACCTACGAGGACTACTGGGGAGAGCAAGGTCAGGTGGAGACCATCATCTTCCGCATGATCAGCGACCCACAGGCGCGCACCCAGGCCCTGCAGGCCGGGACGGTTGACGGGTTCGACCTGGTCTCTCCAGCAGACACCCCGACGCTCGAGGACGAAGGCTTCATGATCGTCCCTCGTGACCCGTTCACCATCCTGTATCTGGGTCTGAACCACGAGGTCGAAGAGCTTAGCGATCCCCTCGTTCGGCAGGCCATCCACCATGCCATCGACAAGCAGGCCTTGATCGACCAGACGCTTCCTGAAGGAACGCAGCTCGCCACCCAGTTCATCCCTGACGTGGTTGACGGGTACAACGACGAGGTCACCACCTACGACTACGATCCCGAACGCGCCAAGGAACTGCTTGCAGAAGCGGGCTACCCCGACGGCTTCGAGGTCCAGTTCAACTACCCGACGGGTGTTTCACGGCCTTACATGCCCACTCCTGAGCAGGTCTTCACCAACCTGACCGATCAGCTGAGCGCGGTTGGCATCACTGCAACACCGGCCCCCGATGTGTGGACCCCCGATTACCTCGACAAGATTCAGGGAACCGCCGACCACGGGATCCACCTGCTGGGCTGGACCGGCGACTACAACGACACTGACAACTTCATCGGCGTGTTCTTCGGCCAGGAGAAGCTTGAGTTCGGTTTCGACAACCCCGAGCTGTTCACCGCCCTGAGCGATGCCCGCGGCATGACCGATCGTGAAGAGCAGACGGCAGCGTACGAGAAGATCAACGAACAGATCGCCGAGTTCAACCCGGCGATCCCGTTGGCTCACCCGGCGCCGTCCCTGGCCTTCGCGCCGCGGGTCACGTCCTACCCGGCGAGCCCCGTCAACGACGAGGTCTTCTCCATGATCGAACTCAGCGAGTAACATCCTCAACGGCAGGAGAGCCGGGTCCTCTCGGGCCCGGCTCTCCTGCCGTTGGACAGTGTTTGACCCGTTTCTGAAAGGACCTCGTGTTACGCGTCATAGGTAAGCGCCTCGCGCTGCTGGTACCCACCCTGATCGGCTTGTCGATCCTCTTGTTCCTGTGGGTGCGTAATCTTCCCGGTGGGCCGGCAACAGCGCTGCTGGGCGAGCGTGCCACACCGGAAGCGGTGGAAAGGGTGAATGAGCTGTATGGCTTCAATGAGCCGATCATCACCCAGTACTTCACCTACATGGGCAAGCTCCTGCAGGGCGACTTCGGCATCTCCATCATCACCGGTCGCCCGGTGCTGGAGGAGTTCGCCACCCGGTTCCCTGCAACGATCGAGCTGACCGTCGTTGCCCTGATTTTCGCGATCGGGATTGGGATCCCCTTGGGCTACCTCGCAGCCCGCCACTACGGGCGTTTCGTCGACCACAGCTCAGTGGTGCTCAGTCTGCTCGGGATCACCATTCCCGTGTTCTTCCTGGCCTTCATCCTGAAATACATCTTCGCCATCCAGTGGCCCATCCTGCCCCCAGACGGGCGACAGAATCCTCGAATGAATGCCACGCACGTCACCGACTTCTATGTCCTGGACGGAATGCTCACGGGCGAGTGGGATGCCGCCTGGGATGCTTTCCAGCATCTGATCCTGCCGGGCATTGCGTTGGGCACCATTCCGCTGGCCATCATCGTGCGGATCACCCGTGCATCGGTCCTTGAGGTGCAGAACGCCGACTATGTCCGCACCGCCCGTGCGAAAGGCCTGCTCGAAAAGACCATCAGGAACCGTTTCATTCTCCGCAATGCCATGCTTCCTGTGGTGACCACCATCGGCCTGCAACTGGGCCTGCTGATTTCCGGCGCGGTGCTGACCGAGACGGTCTTCGCGTTCAACGGGATAGGCAACTTCCTGCGTGATGCGATCTTCGGCCTCGACTACCCCGTGCTTCAAGGGTTCATCATCTTTATTGCCGTCCTGTATGCCCTGATCAACCTGATTGTTGACGTTTCGTATAGCATCATCGACCCGAGGGTGCGTGTGCAATGAGTACCACTTTGCCTCCCGCGGCCGGCGGCGGCGTGTCGCCTGCCGAACCGACCATTCCCGACGGCGCCGGCACCGGCCTCTGGAAGGACGCCTTCCGTCGGCTGAAGAGAAACCCCCAAGCCATCGCGGGTGCCATCATCGTGGGATTGTTCATCCTGGTGGCCATCCTCGCGCCAGTCTTGGCCCCGTACGGTGGCAACGAACTGCCGGGCCGGACGGAAATCACGCCGACCAACATTCCCGGCCCGGGCGAGATCGATGCCTACCCGCTGGGCCTCGACCGGTTCGGTGGTGACCTGATGAGCAAGCTCATTTGGGGTGCTCAGGCGTCGCTGCTGATCGGGGTTATCTCCACCACCCTCGGACTGGCTGGCGGCATGGTCCTCGGGCTGCTCGCTGGGGGGCTCGGCGGCTGGGTCGACAGCGTCATCATGCGGTTCGTCGACATCCTGCTCTCCGTACCGAACCTCCTCCTCGCGGTCAGCATCGCCGCAATCCTCGGTCAGGGGCCGTACGCGGTGATGATCGCGATCGGCGTCTCCCAGGTGCCCATCTTCGCGCGCCTGCTGCGTGCCTCGATGCTGTCACAGCGGGGCTCGGATTACATCCTGGCCGCGCAGACGCTGGGCCTGAGCCGTTCCACCATCACCATGAGCCACCTGCTGCCCAACAGCGTGGGACCGGTCATCGTCCAGGCCACCCTCACCCTGGCCACCGCCGTGATCGACGCCGCTGCGCTGTCCTTCCTGGGGCTGGGCGGCGGGCTGCCGCAGACCGCTGAGTGGGGCAGGATGCTCACCTATGCCCAGAGCGAGCTCGCGAACTCGCCGCAGTTGGCGTTCCTGCCGGGCATCTGTATTGCCGTCACAGCGCTGGGCTTCACCCTGCTGGGCGAGTCGTTGCGCGAGTCGCTGGATCCCAAGACCCGCAAGAAGTAGGTCAAACCAGCCCCACCTACCTACAAAAGACCCCGGCACCATTTGGTGCCGGGGTCTTTTGGGCTTTTGCGGAGAATCCCTAGGCGATGTTGAGTTCGTTGCCGGGGATCGACGCCAGCAATTGCCGGGTGTACGGGTGGCGCGGGTTCTGGAACACTTCCTCGGAGCTGGCGGCTTCAACCAGCTCGCCGTCCTTCATGACACAGACATAGTCGGAGATCAGGCGAACCACGGCAAGATCGTGGGAGATGAACAGGTAGCTCAAGCCCAGCTCAGCCTGCAGATCGCCGAGCAACTTGAGGATCTGAGCCTGAACCAGGACGTCCAGCGCCGAGACCGGCTCGTCGCAGATGATCAGCTCTGGTTTCAACGCCAGCGCCCGGGCAATCGCCACGCGCTGCCGCTGCCCACCGGAAAGCTCCGACGGGTATCTGCGCAGGGCAGTCTGCGGCAGGGATACCTGGTCCATCAGCTCGCGGACCCTGGCACGCCGTTCACTTTTGGAGCCACGCTTGTAGGCGTTGAGTGGCTCCTCAACGATCCGCTCAATGGTGAACATGGGGTTCAGTGACGAGTACGGGTCCTGGAAAATGGGTTGGACCCGTTGCCGGAAGTCGTGTAGCTGGTCCTTGTCCAGCGTTCCAACATCCATCCCGTCGAAGGTCATGGTGCCCGACGTCGGCTCAATCAGCTTCAGGAGCATCCGCGCGGTGGTGGTCTTCCCTGACCCTGATTCCCCGACGATGGCGACCGTCTGGCCGCGGGGCACATCAAGGGTCACATTCTTCGCCGCGTAGAAGTCTTCCGAGCTGCCCCGCCGTTTGTAGACCTTGGTCAGGTCCCGGATCTCGACGATGTTCCTACCCGGCACGGTGGCGGCAGGGACAGCTGACGTAGCGTCGGTCTGGTGCTCGACGAACGCCGCCTCGGCCACTTCCGTCCGCTTGCCGGCGTCGGCGTTGTAGGTGCCCGGCTGGAGGCGGACCGCCGCAACGCTGGGGGCCGCGCGTACCAGCGACTGGGTGTACGGGTGCTGGGGATCGTTGAGGAGCTGCAGGGCCGGGCCGGCTTCCACCACCCGGCCGCGGTGCATCACCACCAGATCCGACGCACGCTCGGCGGCGAGCCCCAGATCATGGGTGATGAGGAGCACCGAGGTGCCCAGCTGCTCCGTCATTTCATCGATCTGGTCGAGAATGGTGCGCTGCACGGTGACGTCGAGGGCGCTGGTCGGCTCGTCGGCGATCAGCAGCCGCGGCTGGCAGGCCAGCCCGATGGCGATCAGGGCCCGCTGGCGCATGCCCCCGGAGAATTCGTGCGGGTACTGCTTGGCGCGCTCCCCGGCGTCGGGCAGCCCCGCGGCGGTCAGGACCTCGATGACGCGCTCTTTGACGTTTTTCCTGGTCGCCATCCCATGGACCAGCAGCGTCTCAGCCACCTGGGTGCCAATTTTGGCGACCGGGTTGAGGTTGGACATCGGGTCCTGCGGCACCAGGCCGATGGCGCGCCCGCGGATCGCGCGCAGTTTCGACTCGGGAAGCGTCACGAGGTTCTGGCCCTCGAACATGATGCTCCCGGTGGTGACCCGGCCGTTGGACGGCAGCAGGCCGATGCAGGACATCGCCGTCGTCGACTTGCCTGAACCTGACTCACCCACAATGGCGAGGGTCTTTCCGCGTCGAAGCGCGAAACTCGCATTCTCGACGGCTTTCACCTCGCCGTAGGTGGTGCTGAAGGTGACTGCGAGGTCTTTGACCTCGAGGAGCGGGGCGTCGCTAGTGTCGCCGCCGATGGGTGTGATGTCGATCATGTGTCCATCGTCCCTCATGACGCGGCGTTACCGGCGTATCCCGAGGAGAGTTTTTCGATCAGGAAGTCGACGGCGAACCGGTAGCCGCTGATCCCGGCGCCCACGATGACCGCATCAGCGACCGCAGAAAGGTAGGAGTGCTGCCGAAACTCCTCGCGCCGGTGCACGTTGCTGATGTGCACCTCCACCACGGGGAGTCCGACGGCGGTCAGCGCGTCCCGAAGGGCGATGGAGGTGTGGGTGTAGGCGCCGGCGTTGATGACGATGCCGTCGGCGGTGCCCGTCGCGCCCTGGATGGCGTCGACCAGCTCGCCCTCATGGTTGGACTGAAAGCAGCTGACGGCCCAGCCGTGGCCGTCAGCGGCGTCGGCGGCCACGGCCTCGACCTCGGTTAGCGTGGCCGTCCCGTAGGTCTCTGGTTCGCGGGAGCCCAGGAGGTTGAGGTTCGGCCCGTTGATGATCAGGAGCGTGGTGGTGTTCGGCATGGCTTAACTATGCCCCACGCATCGGGGGTCTAGTCCGCTCTGTGGCGCAGACGGACCGCCGCCAGCGCGCCTCCGAGGGTCACACAGCTCATGAGGGCGAGCACAATCCCGGGGTGCCACCACGCACCATCGGTTGCCGTTCCGAGGATCTGGGTGATGGAAGGAGTGAACCCGGCGACGATCGCTGCCAGGCTGTAGGCGAAGGACAGGGCGGTAAAACCGGTCCGGGGCTCAAAAAGATCGGCCATCAGTCCGCCCAGCGCCGCCCAGCTGGCGGTCGGGAGGATGCCGCCAAGAGGATGGCTGCCACGTAGGTGGGGGCGTCGGCGATGCTGATCACCCAGTACAGCGGGAACGCGATCAACGCCGTGCCGATAGCCCCACCAGCCACCACCCTGGCCGAGCCGATCTTCATGGCAAGATAGCCGAACGCGGGGATGGTCAGCAGTTGCAGCAACGAGCCGATCAGGGCTGCATTGAGGACGGTCTCCTGACTCAGCCCCAGCCGTTGAGTCCCGTACGCCTGCGTGTAGGAAACCATGAGGAAATAGGACCCGATCCCGAGTACTGCAGCCGCGGCCGCCACGGCAATAGCACCGGGCTGGCGCCGGATGACGTCGAAGAACGGGATGCTGGCCCGCGACTCGGTCTGTACCGTCGCCTTGAACACCGGCGTCTCGTCGATGGCGAGCCGCAGGTACAGGGCGACGCCCAGGAACGGAAAAGCGAGCAGGAACGGGATACGCCAGCCCCACGTCGTCATCACCTCCGGTGCCACGACGGCGAGGATCAGAAAGACCAGTGAGATGAGCATGGTGCCCACGGGGGAACCGAGTTGGGGGATGGACGCGTAGAGCGCCCGCTTGCGTGGTTCGGCGTGCTCGGTGGCGATCAGGATGGACCCGCCCCATTCGCCGCCGAGGGAAAGACCCTGGAGGAGGCGCAGCACGGTCAGCAGGATAGGCGCCCACACGCCGATCACGCTGTAGTCGGGGAGCAGGCCAACGGAGCCGGTGGCAAGGCCCATCAGCACGATGGTCCAGATGAGGGTCTTCTTGCGGTCGATCCGGTCGCCCAGATGGCCGAACAGGATCGCCCCCAGCGGGCGAGCGACGAAACCCATCGCGAAGATCAGAAACGCGGAGAGCGTTCCGGCGAGGGGATCCTGGGCAGCGAAGAACACCTGGTTAAACACCAGCGCTGCGGCAGTCCCGAAGACGTAGAAGTCGTAGCTCTCAAGGGTGGTGCCGACAAACGAGGCGGCCGCGGACTTGCGGGCCATCGCGCGGTTGGCTGCTGCGGGCGGACCGGTGGTCGCGGCGGAGGTGGTAGTAGACACGTCTTGAAATTGTCCTCGGCGGTGGGGAGCCGCGCTATCAATCCCGGCCAAGATCACACCCGTGCGGGACGCAGATCACAGCAGGCCGGAGGCCGCCGCCACCTGGGTTCGTCCCGGGTGGCGGCGGGAAGGGCTACTTCCTCAGTGAAGCGGCGATCTGCGCCATGATCGTCGGATCGGACAGGGTGGTCGCATCGCCGACCTCACGGCCCTCGGCCACATCCTTCAGGAGCCGGCGCATGATTTTGCCGGACCGGGTCTTCGGGAGTTCCGGGACCACCAGGATGTTGCGCGGCTTGGCGATTGGCCCGATCTCCTTGGCTACGTGATTGCGCAGAGTGGTGACGATGTCGTCGTCGTCCACGGCCGACCCCCGCAGGATCACAAACGCGACCACAGCCTCGCCCGTCGTCTCATCCGATGCGCCGACGACGGCGGCCTCAGCGACGGACGGGTGGCTCACCAGCGCCGACTCGATTTCCGTCGTCGATAGCCGGTGACCGGAAATGTTCATGACGTCGTCAACCCGGCCGAGCAGCCAGATGTCACCGTCCTGGTCCTTCTTGGCGCCGTCGCCGGCGAAGTACATGTTGTCGAACCGGGACCAGTAGGTGTCCTTGAACCGCTGCGGGTCACCCCAGATGCCCCGGAGCATGGATGGCCACGGTTCGCGGACCACCAGGTAGCCGCCCGACCCGTTCGGCACCGACTGGCCCAGCTCGTCCACCACGTCGATCGAGATGCCGGGCACCGCCACCTGCGCGGACCCCGGCTTGGCGTGGGTGACGCCGGGCATGGGCGCGATCATGTGCGCGCCGGTCTCGGTCTGCCACCAGGTGTCGACCACCGGTGCGCTGCCGCCGCCGATCATTTCCCGGTACCACATCCACGCCTCGGGGTTGATCGGTTCGCCGACGGAGCCCAGGACGCGGATTGAGGTGAGGTCATACTTCTTCGGGATGTCCCGGCCCCACTTCATGAAGGTCCTGATGGCGGTCGGCGCGGTGTAGAGGATGGAGACCTTGTACTTCTCCACCAGCTCCCACCAGCGGCCCTGGTGCGGGGTGTCCGGCGTGCCCTCGTACATCAGCTGGGTGGCACCGTTGACCAGCGGCGCGTAGGCGACGTAGCTGTGCCCGGTGACCCAGCCAACGTCGGCCGTGCACCAGAACACGTCGGTTTCGGGGCGTAGATCGAACGTGTTTTTGTGGGTGAACGCCGTCTGGGTCAGGTAACCGCCGGTGGTGTGGAGGATGCCCTTGGGCTTCCCGGTGGTGCCGGAGGTATACAGGATGAACAGCGGATGCTCCGAGTCATGCCCGACGGCGGTGTGCTCGGCTGACGCGGAGCCGACGACGTCGTGCCACCAGACGTCGCGCTCCTCGGTCCACTCGACCGGCTCACCGTTGCGTTTGACGACCACCACGTTGGTGACGGTATGCCCCTCACGTTCCAGGGCGCCGTCGACGGCGGGCTTCAGCGAGCTCGGCTTGCCCCGGCGGTACGTGCCGTCCGCGGTGACCACGAGTTTAGCTTCGGCATCGTCGATCCTGCTGCGCAGCGCTTCAGCCGAGAAGCCGCCGAACACGACCGAGTGCACGGCTCCGATCCGCGCGCAGGCGAGCATCGTGATGACTGCCTCGGGGATCATCGGCAGGTACACCGCCACGCGGTCGCCCTTCTCGACGCCGAGGGAGAGGAACGCGTTTGACGCCTTTTTGACCTCTTCGGTGAGCTCCGCGTAGGTGTAGGAGCGGGTATCGCCGGGCTCGCCTTCGAAGTGGATGGCCACCCGCTCGCCGAGGCCCGCCTCGACGTGGCGGTCCAGGGCGTTATACGCAGCATTGACCCGCCCGCCGACGAACCACTTGGCAAACGGCGCATCTGAGAAGTCGAGGGCCTGAGTGAAGTCCTCATCCCAGGTCAGTAGCGCACGGGCCTGGGTGGCCCAGAACTCGGGCCCGGCCTCGCCCTCCTCGTACAGGGACGGCTGGGCGACCGCATTCGCAGCGAACTCTGGTGTCGGGGGAAAGCGGCGTTCCTCGTGGAGCAGATTTTCGAACGCGTCGCCTTGCGTGGTCTGGGTGTCCTCAGACATGTTCAACCCTTCTTCGTGCCGGTTTTCTGGGCGGTGAGCGCCCGGTCCGAAACCGGCACGCAGCACCGCGATACTGCTGACCAGACTAACCGGGGGTGCGGCTTTTGTGTGTGGGCGCTCACACTCGTGCACGTGAATGGTTGAGTTTCTGCGGTGAGTGGCGCGCCTCAGCCGGGCGGTGGCTTGCATGGGTAGTAGCGGAGAGGAGGGTTGACTAGTCTGGTGACAGGAAGAGAATGCTGGCGACTGCGGCCCGCCCGGCCGCTGCGACGAATGGAATTTCGACATGACAGACCCGCACACGGACCGGTTCGCCGGCAGCAGCAGTGACAGAAACGCATCACCCACCGGCGTCGAACCGCAGGCATCCGGCGGAAATGAGGCAGTCTTTGGGCCATTCACCCTCCGCGAGGTGGTGATCGGCGGCTCGGTGCTCGTCATTTTCATCGGCTCGCTGTTGCCGTTCTTTGAGGCTGGCGGTTTTCTCGGCAACCTGTGGAACGCGTCGTCGCTGTTCTTCCTCAGCGTAGGCATCGTCCTCCCGGTCGCCGCCGCTGGCTTGCTCGCGGCCCGGCGGCTCGGTACCGAGGCTCGGGTCGGATCGTTGTCGGTAGACCAGTTCGCTTCAGTAGTCGCCGTTCTGGCCGCCGCCTTCTTCTTCCTGCAGACCGTGACCGCCTTCCATTACGGACCGTTCATCTGCCTGCTCGGCGCGATCGGCATGCTGGCCGCGACGGTGGGTGGCCCGCACCTGCCCAAATTCTCCGCTGACTTCGCTGGCCGGCCGACGTCGGGCGCGCACGTCGTCGCCCGAAGTGTCCTGCCAGTGACGCCCAAGGCACCGAAGGAACCCAAAGCGCCCAAACCGGTTCCCGCCGAACAGGTCACTCAGTTCAGCGAACAGCAGGGCACGGCGTCGGGCGGCTCCGGCGCAGCAGTTCCCGCCGGAGCAGGAACGGCAGGGGCCCGTGCCGGAAACGCAGCGTCAGCGGTCCAGCCGGGCACGTCCACCGGCCGCGGCAGGTTTGGCTTCGGCGCAGCGACCAAGTCCCCCTCGTCCAGCGGGTCCGGGGGCACCCCTGACGCGCACCGGACCGGCGAAGTCGGTGCCGTCCCCGGTGTGCAGGACAAGGAGCAGCCGGGCTCCGGTTCGGCGGGCTACCCACGCTTCGCCGACGAGGATTTTGCCCCCTACAGCGGGTCACCGGATTCGGTGCACTCGACCGACGAAGACCAGCCCGTGGACCAGGTGGCCAATGCTGCGGTTGACACGGAAACCGCTAATGCGGCCTCCGCCACGGACGCTGGGGCCAGCTCTCCGGCAGCTGAAGAGGTGCCTGTGGACACGGGCCGGCAGGGCGCCGTGCAGGAAACAGCCATCACAGCCACGGCGTCCGCAGCCGCTAGTGCAGCGGAAACCACGGCGGCGGCAACCACCGCCCAGCCGGTGGTCGAGCGAACGAAGGCCGAGTCTCAGGAGTCCATCTCCGCGACCAGGGAACCCGACCATGATGACCCGGTTGTTGAGGCGTTCTGGTTCGCCGTCGGAACCCCCCGCCCGGTGGTTGATGAGGCTTCGGGTGTTGAGCTTTTCGTCCTGCGGCCCGGTGACTGGGAAGTAGGGATCGAGGACCGCGGCGAGGAGTTCCTGGTCCAGGACAAGCGCACGGGCCGTATCGGCGTGATGCGGGATCTCACCAACATCGAACGCGCACCGAGCGACGGGTAGGCACCGGCAGTGGTCAGGACAGTCGGGACCGGAACGTCGGATCCAAGCCCGCTCGCCGCGAAACGGCGGGCACGCCGGATCCACCGCAGGCTGGCCGGGGAATACCCCTACGCGGTGGCGGAGCTCGACTTCAGGAACCCCTTCGAGCTGCTCGTGGCGACGGTGCTGTCCGCCCAGACCACCGATGTTCGGGTCAACCTCACCACGCCGGGCCTGTTCGCCAGATACCCGGACGCTCGCAGCCTGGCCGAAGCCGACGAACTAGCGCTGCAGGACCTGATCCGGCCCACCGGGTTCTTCCGCGCCAAGTCGCGGAGCCTGCTGGCGTTGTCCACCCGGCTGGTTGACGACTACGACGGGGTGGTCCCCGCCCGCCTTGAGGACCTTGTCACCCTCCCTGGCGTGGGGCGCAAAACGGCCAACGTGGTGCTCGGCAACGCGTTCGGTATCCTGGGCATCACCGTCGACACGCATTTCGGCCGGCTGGCCCGGCGCTTCCGCTGGACCGAGTCCGACGACGCAGTGAAGGTGGAGGCGGACGTCGCCCGTTTGTTCGATCCGCAGGATTGGACCATGCTGTCCCACCACGTGGTGTTTCACGGCAGGCGGGTATGCCACGCCCGCAAACCCGCCTGCGGGGTGTGCCCCCTCGCGGCCCTCTGCCCCGCCTATGGCGAGGGTGAAGTGGATCCGGTCAAAGCCGTCAAACTACTGAAGTATGAGCTGGCCCCGGGTAGGGAGGAGCTGCTGCGCCTGATGAGGAGCGGCGCAACGCGGGGCGAACTGCAGGCCGCCGGATACAGTCTCGGAGCATGAGCGCCCGTCAGGAATTGCTCAGCCTGGCGACGGGCTCGGTGGGGAAAGCGGCAACGCTGCGCGGCATAGACCCCGCCAGGGCCCGTGCCGCCGCCGTCCTCATCCTCTTCGGCACCCTCGACAACCGGCCGGCGCAGTTTCATGCGGAGGCGGTGCCCGATGACCTTGACCTCCTGTTGGTGCTGCGCTCCGGAGAGCTGACCGATCATCCGGGCCAGGTAGCGTTCCCGGGCGGTCGGATCGACGACAACGACGACGGCCCGGTGGCTGCGGCGCTCCGCGAGGCATGGGAAGAAACCGGCGTTGACACCACAGGGATCGAGGTGCTCGGCCAGCTGCCTGAATCGGGGCTGCCGGTCAGTAACTTCCTGGTCACCCCGGTGCTCGCATGGTGGGCCCGACAGTCGCCGGTCACCGCCGTCGACGAAGCCGAGTCGGAGCACGTGTTCCGTGTTCCGGTCGCTGACCTGCTCAATCCGGCCAGCCGCCGGACAGTGGTCAGTCAGCGGAACGGCGTCACCTGGACCACTCCCGCCTTCCTGGTGACAGGCGTCACCGTGTGGGGTTTCACCGCTATGCTGCTGGACACGCTATTTGATGATTTGGGCTGGACCATCCCGTGGGATGACTCGCAGCAGATCCCGCCGCCGCTGTAGCATGCGCCTGTGCATAAACCGAAGCACCGGTCACTTGGCGTCGGCATAGGAATCAACCACCATGACATTGACCGCAAATTCGATGGGAATGTCGCCGAACATCAACCGGGTCGCGGACTGCGCGGCCTCGGTCACCAGGCGGCAGACCTCGTCGACCTGCCCGTCGGGGACGTGCAGCATCACCTCGTCGTGCAGGAAGAACACCAGCTGATTGACCGGGGCAGGCGTTGTCGACGCCCGCAATTGGCGGCGCAGCTCCGCCAGCCAGCACAGGGCCCATTCCGCAGCGGTTGCCTGCACCACAAAGTTCCGGGTGAACCGGCCGCGGGAACGGGCCAGGTTATCGGCGCGACGCTGCTCCTCGGCGGACGAGGTCTGCTGGGCTGCGACCCACGCGTCGGTCGCCGGCGGGCACCCCCGACCGAGATAGCTGCTCACCACGCCTCCGGCCTCGCCAATGCGTGCGGCACCTTCCACCACCTGGATAGCCTGCGGGTAGGTGCGGGCAAGCTGCGGCATCAGCCGCCCCGATTCGCCAGTCGTCGCTCCATACATGGCGCCCAGCATCGCCAGTTTCGCCTTGGCCCGGTCGCCAAAGCCCTGCTCGGCGATCCCCTGGTACAAGTCTTTGCCGCGTGCCGCCGTCGCCAGAGCCGAATCGCGGCCGAGGGCCGCCAAGACCCGCGGTTCCAGCTGCGCAGCATCAGCGACCACAAACCGGTGGCCGGGGTCGGGGCGCACCGCGTCGCGGATCTGCTTGGGAATCTGCAGTGCGCCGCCGCCCCGTGACGCCCACCGCCCGGAGACGACGCCGCCCACCACATACTCGGGGCGGAAGCGGCCCTCCTGGACCCACGCGTCCAGCCAGGTCCAGCCGTTGGCGGTGAGCAGCCGGGACAACTTCTTGTACCGGAGCAGCGGCTCAATTCCCGGATGCTTATGCTGCTCCAATTCCCAGGATCGGGTGCTGGTCACCTCGATGCCGGCCCGGTGTAGGGCCCGCAGCAGTTCTTGCGGCGAATCAGGGTTGAACCCCGGGTTCTTCAAGTGAACGCGCAGTTCCCCGGCGATCCGTTCCAGTTCGGCTGGCCGAACCCCGTCACGGGGGCGGGGGCCCAGCTCGGATTCGAGGAGCGACTCGTGCAGGTCGCGGCGCCAAGGAATCCCCGCCGCCTCCATCTCGGCAGCCAGCAGGGCGCCAGCCGATTCCGCAGCCAGCAGCAGCGCCAGCCGTTGCGGTCGCGGTCCGCCGGCAACGGCCTGCTGCTGCTGGCGGAACTCGGTGAGGACGTCTGCCGGGCCTGGCCCACTGGGGGTGCTGGGCGTCTCAAAAAGACTGGACTGGCCGGCGGGGTTGGGCAGCGGCGGCACCTGCCGGGCGGGCAGCTGGTCCGGCTGGTCGGCGCCGTCCCGGAGCGCGGCAATGTACGGTTGGTCGGCGCTGACGCTGGAGTGGCGGAGGATATCGCGGCTCAGGCTCAGGTCACGGCACCGTTCAACACTGATCGACTGTTTCAACAGTGCCGGATACCAGGCACGGGTGGAATCCCAGACCCAGCGCACTTTCTGGGCCTCAAAGTGGCGGACTGCTGCGGTAAATTCGTCCCGCCCGACGACGACGGCGTCGCCGGCGGGAGTGCCCGAGGCATCAGCCGGCTGCAGCACGGCGGCGGCATCCTGCGTCGGCTCCGCGGCGGCGTCTGCCTGGGTGCTGCGGGCGGGCGGCACGGACACGACAACATACATGCCTCCATTGTCTCCCGCATCCGCGATTGTCCGGTCCCAGCGGAGCGTCACCAGGACCTGGCCCATCTCCGACGGCGCACTCGTCCTCCACAAGCACCCGCCAGCGGAGGTTTGTCCACATTCGCCCGTTGAGGCTGCTCACCGGTGAGACAACGGTGCAGGCTGGGCTCATGACAGATGGACGGCCCTGGCTCCCGGAGCCAGGGAAGGCGGGTGCGGCGTTGGTTACCGGCTCGCAACGCATCCGCGATGAGACGGCCCGGGTCGCGGCAGCGGCTGGCCTTGAGCTCACCATCACGGCGACCCTGGCCGAGGCCCGCCAGGTTCGCCCGGCAGTCGTGTTGGTAGGCAGTGACAGTCCGGAGAGCCGCCTGGACACCGACGCCGAGCTGATTCTCGTGGGCCTTCCGGGGGAGGAAGGAACCGTATGGGAGGTTGCGGCCAAGCTTCACGCCACCCGGGTCGCGATTCTGCCCGCTGCGGGGGATTGGCTGGCGGAACGGTTCGCGTACCTCCGGGCCGCGGGGTCACGCGGTCACATCCTCGGCCTGATGGGTTGTTCCGGCGGGGTGGGAACGAGTTCACTGAGTTGCTGGCTCGCGCTCGCCGCGGCCCGCTCGGACCGGTCCACCTTGCTGATCGATGGCGACTGCGCTGGGGGAGGACTGCACCTAGCACTGCCTGAGACACCTTCCGGCGTCCGCTGGGAGGATCTCGGAGAAATCAGCGGCACGCTCAACCCCGACCAGCTCGCCGGGGCCCTCCCCACGGTCAGAGGATTCGCCCTGCTGTCCATGGGTGGGTCCCCCGCGTCAGAGTCCAGCATCGTGGCCTCGTCAGCAGTTCACTCGGTGCTCGCTGCCGCGCGCAGCGCCTTTGACCTGACCCTCGTTGACCTGCCCGCCGGCTGGCCGTGGGGCGGTCCGCTGCTCGCTTTCTGCGATGAGGTGATGCTCCTGGTTCCCGGGCGGACGCGGCCCATTACCGCCGCCCGCTCAGCGGTTGAGCACCTGCGGTCGCTGCCCACCTCGGTGATAGCACGCGGGCCGTTGGGCCCGGGACTCGATCCGGATGGAGTCGCAGAGCTGGTGGGACAACCCCTGATGGGTTACCTCCCGCACCTGCGTGGCGTACCGGAGGCTGAACGGCAGGGGCGGCTCCTGACCATCGGCGCGCACCGCGCTATTCGGCGCCTCGCCGCCCAAACCCTGGCCACAGTCCCCGCCGGGATCGGTAGGGCAGCGTCATGAACAATCCAGCGCGAGCCCCACGTCGTGCTACCGGCCACGACGACGCCGCGACCACGATGGTCAGCGAAGTCCGTCAGGCCGTCCTGGCGGAACAGTTGCCACTCACCGGGGCCCGCCTGGCCGCGGCCGTCCAGTCCACCGGCAGACTCCTGGGCTCCGCAGGGACCCTCAGAACTGTGGACCGGGTCCAGGCCGAGCTGCAGGGTCTCGGGCCGCTACAACACCTGGTGGCTGATCCGGCCGTAACTGACATCCTTGTTAACGGTCCGGATGAGGTGTGGGTGGACGGTGCTGACGGACTGCGACGAACCACTGATCGCTTCAGCACCGACGCCGAGGTGCGTGCGCTGGCGGTGCGCCTCATCTCTGCCGGTGGCCGGCGCCTCGACGACGGCAACCCCTGCGTCGATGTCCGCCTCGCGGCCTTCCGTGTCCATGCAGTCCTTGCCCCAGTGTCCACCCGTGGCACCCTGCTATCGATCCGCATCCAGCGTCAGCGGGGGTTCAGCCTCGAGGAGTTGACCGGCTCCGGAACACTTGACCCGTTCATGGCCGATGTGCTCCGCGCAGTGGTCGAACGACGCCTCAATTTTCTGGTCAGCGGGGCAACCGGCACCGGAAAGACCACGCTGCTCTCGACTCTGCTGGCGCTGAGTTCGCCCACCGAACGACTGGTGACCGTTGAGGACTCGGCCGAGCTTAACCCGCGCCACCCGCACACGGTTCCGCTGCAAAGCCGCCACGGCAACGCCGAGGGAGCAGGCGCCGTCGACCTGGCCGAGCTGGTGCGGCAAGCCCTGCGGATGCGTCCAGACCGTCTGATTGTCGGCGAGTGCCGTGGAGCGGAGGTGCGTGACCTCCTCACCGCAATGAATACTGGGCATTCGGGCGCCGGCGGGACGATCCACGCCAATTCAGCCGAGTCCGTCCCCGCCCGGCTGATGGCCCTGGGCTCTTTGGCCGGGCTGAGTCGCGACGCGGTCACGGCGCAGGCGGCCAGCGCGCTCGACGTCGTGGTGCACCTCGTGCGTGGGCAAACCGGCCGACGGGTGGCGGTGATCGGTCTGGTGGACGTGGACGATGCCGGACAGCTGATCGTGAGTCCTGCCCTCACCCGGCGAGGCGCCGCGTGCGAGCCTGCCTCAGGATGGCCCCAACTTCAGGGGCTGCTACGTCTGGGATTGCCGTGACGGGGGTCACCGTGGGGATCCTGTTGATGATGGCCTTCCTGCTTCTCGCCTTTCCGACCGAACTGATCGCCGGAGCCAGCGGCCGGGCGACCTCCTCGCGGGTTCTGCACCGGATGGCCGGACTGTGGCCCGTGGACCGTTCGGTCGACCCGTTGGAACTGCCCCTCTTCATTCATCAGCTGACGGCGCTGCTACATGCGGGCAGATCTCCGCACCAGCTATGGCAGGACATGGCCGTGGTGTATTCGGCGGCTGACACTGAGCGGGCGGCGGGCGCTGGTCCCGGGTTTGGTGCTCACGCGTCGCCGGTGCTCTGGGCGGCACAACAGGCTGCAGCGATCGGCGAAGGTGTCCCCGAAGTGCTTCGCAGAGCCGCGGTCAGCCAATCGACGGATGGGCGCTGGCGTCCGGGCCGGGCCAGGACCCCGCCTGCGAACGGCGTGGGTCTGTGGCGGGACCTGGCCGTGTGCCTGGAGATTTCTGAACGTAGCGGCGCTCCGCTGGCTGATGTCCTGGGCCGGTATGCCGCCCAGCTTGATCAGTCCCTCGATGCCGCCGCGGCCCGGGCGACGGCGTTGGCCGGGCCGGCCGCCACCGCACGGCTCCTCGGCTGGCTCCCATTCTTCGGGCTGGGCCTGGGCTACCTCACCGGTGCGCAGCCGCTCGCCATCCTGTTGGGCTCGGTTCCTGGTCTGGTGTTGCTTGGCGTGGGAGTGTCCCTGATGGTGCTGGGGCGGCTCTGGTCCGGCCGTCTGGTGGCTGCGGCTGCGAAGGGTGGCTGAGATGACCGGCGTCTTGGTCTTTCTCGTGCTGTGTGTGGCTGCTCTGTTGCTGACCGGATCCGGGCGATCAGGGCGCGGTGGCCAGGATCCCGCGGCCCCCGGAGCTGACCCGGGACCTGAGACGCCGCCTCGTCGAGGCCGTCTCAAGACCTTTGGACGACCTGCGCTGCGGGACTTGGAGGGGGTTGATCCAGCGCTCATGATCGATTTGCTGGGTGCCATGCTCGCAGCCGGGGCGCCAATCGAGGCTACGCTGGCGGTCCTCGGTGATTCCTGTCCACCGCCCTTGTCGCTCAGCTTGCAGAAGGTTCAGGGAGCCCTCGCCCTCGGTGCCGACTGGGAGACGGCGTGGAACTCCGCTATCTCCCAGTCCGATGCTGCGACGGGCGCAACCCTTCGGGAGCTTGATGCGGCTCTTCGGTTCGCTGCGCTGACCGGTGCGTCGTCGGCGGGGATTGTGCATGCCTGTGCCGGGCAGCTCCGTCGCCGGAGGAACAACGAAGCTGAGCAACGTGCGGCAACGTTGGGCGTCCGGCTGGTGGTGCCGTTGGGCCTGTGCTATCTGCCGGCCTTCATCTGCCTGGGTGTGCTCCCTGTGGTCTTCGCCCTGCTCCCACAGTGGTGATGACTGCGGGTCCGCCGGTACTGAGACTTATCCACATAGCTCTGGTTCGGACCCCGCGGTATGGCACGACCGGGCAGAGTCATGGCAGGGCGCGCACGTGCTCTACCGGAGAGAGGTCGTTGCAGTGGTTGACCTCACCGCGAAGGACTACCTGGAGGAAGACATGTCAGCAACAAAATTGTGGGAACTCTGCAAAGGGCGTCGGCCGGTCATCCGGTGGCGTCGACTGTCCGGCTCCGAGGCAGGGATGGCGACCGCCGAATATGCCATCGCTACCCTCGCCGCGGTCGGGTTCGCCGCACTTCTGGTGGCGGTTCTGTCCAGCGGCGAGGTCAGGGGCATGCTGATGTCTCTGATCAGTTCAGCGTTGAGCTTCGGGTAACGTGCCGAAGCCACAGAACCGGCACTCCAATGGATTGCAGGGGACCGCGCTGCAGCGTGGGGCGGTGACAGCGGAGGTGGCGGTTGCGCTGCCGTCCCTGGTTCTGCTCCTTGCGCTCCTCCTGGGTGCTGCAACGGCGGGTCTGACCCAGCTGAGGCTGGAGGAGGCGGCCCGAGCCGGGGCCAGGGAGGTGGTCAGGGGTGAGCCGGCGGACCAGGTACGGGCGACGGTGAGTAGGCTCGCTGGCGGACAGGCCCGGTTGGAGCTGACCGGCGACGGTGAGTGGTCCATCGTGACTGTTAGTGCCCGCCTCGCCGTCCCGTTGCTGGACCTGGTGGGGTGGGACCTCTCGGCCTCCGCGTCAGCGCGCGCTGAGATCCTCGGCGTTGGCCAGTGACGATCAGTCTATGAGAAGCCCATCGATGACCCGTCGCCCCCGGGCGGAGACCGGAGCCGGTACCGTATTGGCGTGCGGGTTCGCTCTGGTCATCATCACGCTGATCGCCGCCGTGGTCGTGCTGGCGCAGGCCGGGACGGTGGCCGCACGGGCGGCCACTGCAGCAGACCTCGCCGCGCTCGCCGCCGCTGATGCGTCACGGGGACTGATCATTGGAGATCCCTGTACTGTGGCGGCAGAGACGGCTGCCGCCCACGGAGCGTCTCTGCGGTCCTGCGACCGGGAAGGCCCTGGCGGCACCATCGTGGAGGTGCGGACCAGCCTGAAGGTGAACGCCGTCGCCGGGTACCCGCTTCTCCCGGATGCGACGGGTCGGGCACGCGCCGGGCCGCCACCCTAGCTCTATCAAAGTCTGCCAGCCCGCCAGCCCTGGCTGGCTGTTGATGTAGTCAGTGTCAGTCTGTCGGTCGACCAGTTACTCAGTCGGCCTGTCGGTCAGCTGGTTAGTCAGGGGGCCGCGGCAGGGTCCTGGGTCAACACCAGGGCCAGCAGTGCCGCAGCGCCGGATTTGCTGAGCGGGTTGTTCCTGTTGCCGCATTTGGGTGACTGGACGCAGGAGGGGCAGCCGATGTCGCATTCGCAGGCAATGATCGCGTCCAGGGTGGCCTGAATCCAGATTCTCACGGCCTCGTATCCCCGTTCGGCGAATCCCGCCCCGCCGGGGTGACCGTCGTACACGAAGATGGTGGGCAGCATCGTATCGGCGTGCAGGGCCGTCGACACCCCACCGATGTCCCATCTGTCACTCGATGCGACCAGGGGAAGTAACCCAATGGCGGCGTGTTCAGCCGCGTGCAACGCACCCGGCAGGTCAGCGGCAGTCAGATCAGCATCCTCGAGCAGCCGCTGGTCGAACTCGAACCAGACCGCCTTGGTATGAAGGTCACGCGCACCGAGTTCCAATGCCTCCTCTGACAGGATTTCGTTGGAGACGAAGGCTTTCCGCTGGAAGGACACTACCTGGGTGGTCACCTGCACCTCGCCGAACCGAATCTGCACTCCACCCCAGTCCTGCGTCCGGCTAGCCCCGATCACCTCAATTTCCGTGATGTCCCTGGCCTGGGTGTAGTAGTCGGGGTTGGACCTGGTCACCATTGCACAGTGATCCTGCTCGTTGAGCTCATCCACCACATAGGTTTGCCCCTGATGCACGTAGATCGCTCCGGCGTGGGCCTGATAGTGGCTTTGCGGTGAGTCCATGGTGCCGAGCACAGTGCCGGTGCCGGTCTCGACAATGCTGATGGGGCCGCCGCCGTCGGCTCGCAGGTTCACCATCCCGGCCGCGCTCTGCGGGTGGGTCCAGAACCAGCCGGCAGGCCGCTGCCTGAGGAAGCCCTGATTCACCAGCTTGGCAAGGAGCTCTTCAGCCCCGGCGCCGAACAAGTGTAGCTCTGCTGGTGTGAGCGGCAGTTCGGCCGCTGCCGCACACAGATGGGGGCCGAGTACATAGGGGTTGGTCGGGTCGAAGACCGTCGCTTCGACCCCAACGTCGAATACCGCTTCCGGGTGATGCACCAGGTAGGTGTCGAGCGGGTCATCGCTGGCGACGAAAGCGGCGAGCGCGTCCTGACCCGACCGTCCGGCCCTGCCGATCTGTTGCAGGAGGGAAGCACGGGTGCCGGGCCACCCCGCAACCAGCACGGCATCCAGCCCGGAAATGTCGATGCCGAGTTCAAGGGCGGGGGTACTGGCCACCCCCAGCAGCCGTCCGTTGCGGAGCGCAGATTCCAGTTCCCTGCGCTCTTCCGGGAGGTAGCCCGACCGGTAGGCGGCCACCCTGCTGGGCAGGCTTGGATGAACCTCGTGGAGCAGGCGCTTCGTTGTTGCGGCGATGCTTTCCGCCCCGCGCCGGGACTTGATGAACGCGATTGTCCGGACTTGGGCGGAGACCAGGTTGGCCAACAGGTCAGACGTTTCGGCGATGACGGTTCGGCGTTTGGGGGCCCCGTTCTCTCCCTTGAGCTCGGTGAGCTCGGGCTCCCAGAAGGCTACGGTAGTCGACCCGTGGGGGGAACTGTCTTCCACCACCGGCGTCGCCTGGCCGCCGATCAATTTGCCGAAGGAGGCCGCAGGGTCGGCGGACGTGGCGGAGGCGCCGATGAACACGGGGGAGACACCGTAGTATTCGCAGACCCGCCGCAGTCGCCGCAGGAGGTTGGCCACGTGTGAGCCGAAGACACCGCGGTAGCTGTGGGCTTCGTCGATGATGACGTACTTCAGGCGCCGAAAGTATCGCGCCCACCACGCGTGGTTGGGCAGGATGCCGTAGTGCAGCATATCGGGGTTCGCCAGCACCAGATTTGCGTGGTCCCGAATCCATCGACGAGCGGCGGTGTCGGTGTCACCATCGTAGGTTTCGGCACGGACCGTCGGGATGTTCAACGCCTTTACTGCCGCCAGCTGGTCCGCGGCGAGCGCCTTGGTGGGGGCAAGGTAGAGGGCCACCGAACCGGTCGGCTCCAGTGACACCCGATCGGCCAGGGCCGTCCGGTGAATCTCGTCCAGCACTGGCAACTGGTAGCAGAGCGACTTGCCCGACGCGGTGCCCGTGGCCACAATCGTGTGTCTACCGCTGTGGGCTGCATTGGCCGCAACCACCTGGTGCTGCCACGGGGTGGTGACGCCTAGCGCGCCGTACGCGAAAACAATGTCCGGGTGCGCCCAGTCCGGCCATGGTTGCAGGCGGGCGTTCCGGGCCGGAATTTCCCGCACGTGAACCAGCTGCTCCGGTTCGGCACCCCCGCCAAGCAGGGGGATCAGGGAGTCATGAAGGGCCACGTTGCCATTGTGTCACTCTGCCAGCCGGTCACTCCGCAATCCGGCAGGGGGTCAGGCACGAATCACAAACACGTCGGCCAGATGCTGCCAGCCCAGGTACTGGTAGAGCTCCTGCCCGTCAGCCGAAGCCATCAGCAGCCCGTGTTCTACGTCGTCTTCGAGGACGGCGGAGGTGAGCGCCCGCATCACGTAGCTGCCGAGGCCGCGGCGGCGATACTGTTCAGCAGTGATAATGCGGTCGTAGACGGCGAAGCCATCCTCTACCGCCACCGATCCGCGTGCAGCTTCCTCCCCGTTGGCCATCACCCTCACACGGCGGCACGACGGTTCGCGCAGGTGGGTGAGGGAAAACACCTCGTCCGGTGGACGCGGGTCCTCGACGTCCTGCCCGTCCATGTTCACTGTCATCAGCGCCTGATGGTTGTCGATCACTCTCATCCCCAGCGGGCTGAGAGTGGCGAGCAGTGCGTTCATCCGGGTGGTGACGACGGTAAGCAGCCGGTTTGGATCGGCTTTCGTCTCAGCGGCGAGCGCCAGCGCCTGCTCATCAGTTGGTTCATACAGGAAGTGCTCCTGCTGATTGCCATTGTCCGTCAGCGAAACGGATACGGTGCTGCCGTCGTCGTGCGGCTGATAGTCCCGGCAGGAGGACCAACCGGAAATCCACGTAGCCAACAATTCCCTCGACAGATGTGCACTCATGGAATGACCATAGTTTGTGCGACTGCTATTGAACATAGGAAGCCCGCGCCGTAGTCGATTTGAGACCTGGTAGACAGCGGGCCGTTATGCTTAAATGCGTGTCCATGAACCGCATTGTGCTCTATTACGCCTTCACTCCGCTGTCCGATCCGGAGGCCATCCGCTTGTGGCAGCGCGCCCTCTGTGAGAAGCTCGGTCTCCGCGGCCGCATCCTGCTATCGAAGGACGGTATCAACGGCACAGTGGGCGGCGAGCTGAACGCGATGAAGCAGTATGTCAAAGCGACCCGTGAATATCCGGCTTTCAAAAAGATCGACATCAAGTGGTCGGACGGCGGGGCGGCGGACTTTCCCCGGCTGAGCGTCAAGGTACGTGACGAGATTGTGTCTTTCGGTGCTCCGGACGAACTTAAAGTCGGCGACGACGGCGTGCTGGGCGGCGGAACGCATCTGTTGCCGGCCGAGCTGCACAGCCTGGTCGATGTGAAGAAGGCCAACGGGGAAGAGGTGGTCTTCTTTGATGGACGTAACGCGCTTGAGGCGCAGATCGGCCGGTTCCGGAACGCCATCGTCCCCAACGTTGCGACCACCCAAGACTTCGTCAATGAACTGGACTCCGGCAGGTATGACCACCTCAAGGACAAGCCGGTGGTCACCTATTGCACCGGGGGCATCCGGTGCGAAGTCCTCTCCAGTTTGATGATCAACCGGGGATTCGCAGAGGTGTATCAGCTCGACGGTGGGATAGTCCGATACGGCAAGGAGTACGGCGACTCGGGACTCTGGGAGGGTTCCCTTTATGTGTTCGACAAACGCATGCACGTCGAGTTTTCGAAGGACGCCAAAACTATCGGCAAGTGTGTCCGCTGCGAGACGCCGACCAACAAGTTCGAGAATTGCTCCAACCTTTCCTGCCGCAACCTCACCCTCTACTGCGCCACCTGCGCTGCATCCCCGTCGACCCTTCGCTGCCCCCAGGGCTGTGAATCGGACGAGGCTGAGGCCACGGCGTCGGGCGCAGCCTAAGTTTCCCCGCCAGTCAGGCTAAGCTGCGCCGCCCCGAAGGATACGCCGAACTGGGCACACCACAGGTCCACCGATTTGAAGGCTGACAGGTCGACGTCGGCCGGGATTTGGTACACCTGGTTGCCTTGGTTTCCCTTGATGAGGCCCAGATCGTAGAAGGCTGCCGACCCCGCGGTGTACCAACCGTCTGTCCCCTCGACAACATCGGCTGCACTGAGCCACACGTGCACATCCGGTCCATTTGAGGTGTCCAGATCCTCAAGTGTCAGAAGACGCGTTCCGTCTGGCTGCTCAATGATCCGGACCGACCCGGTGGTCGCGTGTTCGTGAGCGATCAATGACCCCGAGGCGAGCTGAACCGGACCCGGGGGAGGCGGAGTGTCCGTCGTCGGGGATGGCGCCTCAGAGGTGGGAGCCGTCGACGGTGGACGACTCTCGGTGGTGACCGCCACCACAGGAATCTGGTCGTCCACCCGCACATCAATGAACAGCAGCCAGGGTTTGAACACCACCAGTCCTCCTACCAGGACGACGACGGCGACCGCGGCCGCCACCATGACCCACACGCTCCTGCGGCCTCGGTCTTGATGAGCTGTTCTACCGGTGTCCTTCATGCTCGAAAAGCTAGCACCGGCGGACGACGGCTAGTGCCCTGGGGGCCAGCTGTTAGCAAACGGTAAGGTCTTCCGGGCGCAGGACAGTCAATAGACTTGAACCATGACTTACAACGAACTGCCAGCCGACGTTCCCGATACGCCGGTCAGCAGTTCACCCGCGGCACTCAACCACCTCGGCGCTGATCTACGGGCTCTGAACTACACGGTCGACGGCGTCGCGGACCTGATCGGCGTTGAAGCCTGGGAGGCGTTGCAGAAGGACCAGCTGATTCCGGCGCTGCTCGCCTGCCGGGCGGCACCCACTACGAAAGACCAGCCCCTGGCTGCGGTGCTGCTCTGGCTGCTCGGCGAGCCGGTACCCGACGCGCAGCTGGGCAGGGCTTTTCCCCGCACGACACCCGACGGCCTGGGCAGGTTGGGGCTCGCGGAACGCGTCGAGGCCAGCGGGTGGCGGGCATCCGTGGACCTGCGCCCCTATTCGTCCGACGCCGGCGGGGACTTGTGGGTGGCCAGCGACCTCGGCCAGCATCAGCGCCCGGGAGTGCTCCGCCGCGACCATGTCCTGGGGATAGGCCAGGCCTCGCTTACCCTGGCCCAGCTCACCATCCGGCCAGCAGTGGATCGTGCCCTGGACCTTGGGGTCGGGTGCGGGATCCAAACCTTCCACCTCCTCGGCCATGCGCGCCACGTCACCGCCACCGACATCTCGGCCCGGGCGCTCGCCTTCACCCGGTTCAACCTCCTGCTGAACTCCGAACAGCTGGACCTCGACCCGGCCGACCTCGACGCGAGGGTAACCCTGCGCCAGGGCAGTCTGCTGGATCCCGTCGTCGGGGAAACGTTCGAGCTGGCAGTCTCCAACCCGCCGTTCGTCATCACCCCGCGCCGGGTAGGTGAAACCCTCGACAACCAGTTCACCTACCGCGACGGCGGACTGCCAGGCGATGACATTGTCTCTACCTTGATCAGGGAACTTCCCGGCGTCCTCGCTCCCAGCGGCTCAGCCCAGTTGTTAGGCAACTGGGAAATCCCCGCCGGTGGCCGCTGGCATGACCGCATCGAGACCTGGATCCCCGAGGGGGTGGGCTGCTGGGTCGTTCAACGGGAACAACTCTCGCCGTCGGACTACGCCCAGACGTGGCTGCGGGACGCCGCTGAGTCCCGGGACCCGCACCGGTTCGCTGACCGCTACGCCGCCTACCTGGACGACTTCGCGTCCCGGGCCGTTGAGTCCATCGGCTTCGGCTCCGTGCTCCTCCGCTCTCAGCAGCGGGACGCACCGCTGCGCCGTTTCGAGGAGATCACCCACGCGCTTGAGCAGCCCATCGCCCCCCACATCGCCGCCGCCGTCGCCCGGTACGACTGGACCATGGCCCACGCCGACGACCTCCCCGGGCAGCACCTGATGGTGGCCGACGACGTCACCGAGGAACGCCACCAACGCCCCGGGGCCGAACACCCTGGTGTGATCCTGCTCCGCCAGGGGGCCGGATTCCGGCGCACCACCCTCCTCAGCACCGAGCTGGCCGGATTCGTGTCCACCTGCGACGGCGAACTCTCAGCCGGCCAGATCGCCATGGCGCTCGGCGCGCTGTTGGGCCAGGACGACGACGTCTTCCGGGCCGCGCTCCTGGCCGATGTGCGCGAGCTCGTCCTGGACGGATTTCTGAGCCCGGCAGAGGGTTGACGCCCGGGAAACCAACGGATTCCGGGCCCGCAGCAGCGTTGCTGGGTGGCGCCCGGTAAGGAGAGCTTGTACACAGTTATCCCGCTTGTGTGACCACTGGTACACCGGAGCCGTTACCCTATTGCAGGAAGGCATACCGCATACTGTGAAGGGTATAGGGGCCCGATTGCCAGGGTCCCCCGGTACGACTACCGCTGAAATGCTACCCATTCAGCTTTACCTTTATATAGGAGAGAAGTGCCCACTAAGGCAACGGACAAGCAGCCCGGCCGCAAGCTCGTCATTGTTGAGTCACCCGCGAAAAGCAAGACCATCGCGGGCTATCTTGGCGAGGGCTTCGAGGTCACGGCGTCCATGGGGCACATCCGGGATCTTCCCCAGCCCTCGGACCTCCCCGCCGAGCTGAAAAAGACCGGTGTCGGCAAGTTCGCTGTGGATCTGGACAACGACTTCGAACCCTACTATGTGGTCTCCGCCAACAAGAAGAAGACAGTCGCCGAACTCAAGGCCGCACTTAAGGGTGCCGAAGCTCTCTACCTCGCGACTGACGGTGACCGTGAGGGTGAAGCTATTGCCTGGCACCTGCTGGAGGTCCTCAAGCCCAAGGTGCCGGTCTACCGACTCACCTTCCCTGAAATCACCAAGGAAGCCATCCAGCGCGCCCTGCTTGAAATGCGGGAGCTCGACATCCCCATGGTGGACGCCCAAGAAACCCGTCGCATCCTCGACCGCCTGTATGGCTACGAAATTTCACCAGTGCTCTGGCGCAAGGTGGCCCGCGGTCTCTCCGCCGGCAGGGTGCAATCGGTCGCTACCCGACTGGTGGTTGAACGTGAACGCGAACGGATGGCCTTCCGGGCCGCGTCCTACTGGGACCTCACCGGCACGTTCTCCCCGCAAAGCGGCGACGAGCCTCAGTCTTTCGGCGCCAAGCTGGTCAGCCTTGACGGTTCACGCGTGGCCACCGGCAAGGACTTCACCGACCTCGGTGAACTGAAGTCACCGAGTGTGGCACGGCTCGACGCCGAGACGGCCGGTTCGCTGGCCGCCGAACTGCAGAACTCCGAGTTCGCTGTCCGGTCGGTGGATACCAAGCCCTATACCCGACGGCCCGCCGCGCCGTTCACGACGTCGACCCTGCAGCAGGAAGCCGCGCGGAAGCTCCGGTTCTCCTCCCGGGTCACGATGCAGGTTGCGCAGCGTCTGTACGAGAACGGTTATATCACGTACATGCGTACCGACTCGCCCGCGCTCTCGGACCAGGCAGTGAACGCTGCCCGCCGTCAAGCCGCCGAACTGTACGGAGCCGAGTACGTTCCCGACGCCCGCCGCGTCTACAAGGGCAAGTCGAAGAACGCACAGGAGGCCCATGAGGCCATCCGCCCGGCGGGGGATTCCTTCCGCACCCCGGCCCAGGTGGCAGGCCAGCTCCGGGGCGACGAATTCCGCATGTATGAACTCATCTGGAAGCGCACCGTCGCGTCCCAGATGGCTGACGCCAAGGGTTCCACCGCCACGCTCCGGCTGGGCGCGCTGGCGGCCGGTCCTGACGGGTTGACCCGCGACGCTGAGTTCTCGGCCTCCGGCACTGTCATTACCTTCCGTGGTTTCATGGCCGCCTATGAGGAAGGCAAGGACGCTAGCCGTAATGAGCAGGATGCGGCCGACGACGGCGGGCAGGGAGCCCGGCTCCCCAATCTTGCGGCAGGCGACAAGCTGGGCGCCGAGGAGGTCACCGCCGTCGGGCACGAGACCTCACCGCCTCCGCGTTACACCGAGGCGTCGCTGGTCAAGGTGCTCGAGGAGCTGGGCATCGGTCGGCCCTCCACCTACGCAGCGACCATCTCCACCATCATGGACCGGGGGTATGTGCGGACCCGCGGGCAGGCCCTGGTCCCCAGCTGGATCGCGTTCTCGGTGGTCCGACTCCTGGAAGAGCACTTCCATGACTATGTCGACTACGATTTCACCGCTGAACTGGAAGAGGACCTGGACCGCATCGCGCGCGGCGAGGCAGGCCGGGTCGACTGGCTGAACCACTTCTACTATGGGGACCGCAAGGTCACCGGACTGCACACCATCGTCAACGACCTGGGCGAGATTGATGCACGCAAGATCAATTCGATCGAGATCGCCGAGGGCATCACTCTGCGCGTCGGCAAGTTCGGCCCGTACCTGGAGAAGCCGCTTCCGGCCGACGCTGAGGAGGGAACCGAGCCGCAGCGCGCCAACGTCCCGGAGGATCTAGCCCCCGATGAGCTGACCGTCGAGAAGGCCATCGAACTGATGAACTCGTCCGGCGCCGAAGAGCGGGTCCTCGGCGAGGATCCGGGGACGGGCCGCTCGATCGTGGCACGGGACGGACGCTACGGACCGTACGTCATCGAGCTTATCCCCGAGGTGACCGAGGAGGAGCTGGCAAAGCAGCCGGTTGAGTTTTACAAGAACGGCAAGCCCAAGCCGCCCAGGAAGCCGGTCAGGGAGAAACCCCGTACCGGCTCTCTGTTCGCCTCCATGGCACTGGATTCGGTAACACTTCAGGACGCCCTGAAGCTGATGAATCTTCCGCGGGTGCTCGGCACCGATGCCGAGGATAAGGAGATCACCGTCCAGAACGGTCGGTTCGGTCCCTACCTGAAAAAGGGTACGGACTCGCGGTCCATCGGGTCCGAGGAGGAAATCTTCACCATCACGCTGGAGCAGGCGCAGGAGATCTACTCCCAGCCCAAGCAGCGGGGTGGCCGGACCGCCGCGGCGCCGCTCGCCGAGTTTGGTGACGACCCGGTGTCCGAGAAGCCAGTGGTGGTCAAGGACGGCCGGTTCGGCCCCTACATCACTGACGGCATCACCAACATCACAGTGCCTCGCTCGACTGCCATCGAGGAGCTCACCCGGGAAGTGGCACTGGAACTGCTGGCAGAGAAGCGGGCCAAGGGACCGGCCCCCAAAAAAACAACAAGCCGTGCGCCGGCCAAGCGCAAGGTCGCAGCGCGCAAGTAGGGGCCGGGGTTCTCAGCGAGGCCCGTAGTGGGGACAGGACGTCGTGGGGCGCGTCGTCAACGAAAGTATCGACGAGAATAATGGAATCATGCGTTTAGGCGTTCTGGATATCGGATCAAATACTGTGCACCTGCTCCTGGTGGATGCACATGCTGGGGCACGTCCGGTGCCCTTCGCTTCCCACAAGCGACCGCTCCAGCTCGTAGCGCATCTGGACAATACCGGTGCGATCACCGATCGTGGGCAACGCGAACTGATCGCGTTCGTCACGGATGCCAGAGAGTTTGCCAGTCGCCACGGTGCCGAGGATTTCCTGGCGTTTTGCACCTCGGCGATCCGCGAGGCTGCCAACGGGGAGGCGGTACTGCGGCGGGTCAAGTCGGAAACGGCTGTGGTGTTGCAGGAACTCAGCGGCGACCAGGAAGCGGCTATGACCTTTCAGGCGGTACGGCGGTGGTACGGCTGGAGCGCCGGATCCATTCTGAACCTGGATATCGGCGGCGGCTCCTTCGAGATGGCGATGGGCGAGGATGAGCTACCCGAGGTTGCGATCTCGGTCCCGCTGGGCGCCGGCCGGCTCACCCGGGACTGGCTCTCCGAAGACCCACCGACGGCGAAGAGTGTGAAGCACCTCCGCCGGTACATCCGCACCATCATGAAGGATGCCGCCGCCGGGTTCAGCTCGCTCGGCGAACCGCACCTGGTGGCTGGGACGTCAAAGACGTTTCGGTCGCTGGCCCGGCTGGCGGGCGCTGCGCCGTCCGCAGCAGGCCCCTTTGTACGCAGGGACTTGCGGCTCGAGGACCTATCCTTGTGGACCAAGCGGCTAGCGGCGATGTCGGTGAGTGACCGCGTGAATCTCGACGGCGTTTCGGAGACTCGCGCCCCCCAGGTCCTGGCAGGAGCACTGGTGGCCGAGGCAGCCCTCGAAGTCTTCACGGTGGACAGTGTGAAGATCTGTCCGTGGGCGCTGCGCGAAGGCCTGCTGCTCCGAAGGTTCGACACCTTGATGTTCGAGGCACAGGAGCCGATGCCCGCCGTAGGCGTCGGGCATGTGCAACTGAGTTCGGCCCTCCAGGACGAACCGTGGGCAGGACGCGCGGCGTTGTGAACGGGGAAGTTGCGCCGGGGCGGAAGGACGTGCGGGTGGCATTGTCCAGCGCCTCGGTCTATCCCTTGGCGGTCCATGAGGCGTTCGCCGTGTCCCGCAGTCTGGGGTACGACGGCGTTGAAGTGATGGTCACCAACAACCATGTAAGCCAGAACCCGGACAAGCTCAGCGCGCTCAGCCAGCAGTACGACCAGCCGATCTTGGCCATCCATGCCCCGACCCTCCTGCTCACCCAGCAGGTTTGGGGTAAGGCGTGGACCAAAGTGGAAATGTCAGCAGCGATGGCGGCCGAGGTTGGGGCGACGACGGTAGTGGTCCACCCACCGTTCAGATGGCAGAGTGGCTACGCGGAGAATTTCGCTGAGGGAGTGCGGCGCATCACTGACGAGTACGGCGTCACGATCGCCGTCGAAAACATGTATCCCTGGCGGGTGCGGGGGCGTGAAGCCAAGGCCTATCTGCCGCACTGGAACCCGGTGCCGCAGGCCTATGAGGCAATCACCTGGGACTTCTCCCATGCAGCTATCGCAGGGATGGACTCGCTCGAAGAGATGCGTACCTTGGGCGGCCGCCTATCCCACGTGCATCTGACTGACGGTACCGCCAACGGCAAGGACGAGCATCTGCTGCCCGGCCAGGGAACTCAGCGCTGCGCCGAGTCGCTGCAGTTCCTGGCCGGTTCAGGCTTTGGCGGAGTGGTAGCGGTCGAAGTGAGCACCAGGAAAGCGAAAGGTGCCGACGAGCGGAATAAGTGGTTGGGGGACACACTCGCTTTTGCTCGACGGCACCTAGGTCAGGCCAAGGAAACCTGACGGTTCATCACTCGCACCTCTAGGAGGTATTACCAACATTAGGACAGCTACTTGTGAGTATGCCGAGAGCGAGCTGGTAACTCAATGCATTAAAAGGACGGTGCCGGTGAGCTGTTCAGGAAAGTGGGGGGCAATCCTGTGTCGTCACCGGCACCTGAGACCGAACCAAAGAAAGTCCGATGCTCATCTCTTGCACCTTTTTGAGGCAATAACGAGTGTACTGTTATTTTCTTCCTAATCTTGCCGCGGCATGCTGCGAATTTCTCCGTGGCAAGATGGGACCATGAGCAACCCAACTGCACCAACAATTTCTTTCCTCGGCTGCGGGTCAATGAACGAGGCGATTCTCGGCGGGCTCCTCGCCGGCGGGATGCCCCCCCGCTTGGTGACTGCCACCGTGCGCAGCGCTGAGCGCGCCGCCGAACTTCGCCGGGTGCATGGGATCACTGTGCTGGCTACGTCGGAGGACCCGGAAGCGAACCGCGTCGCCGCAGCCACTGCCGACGTCGTCATCCTGGGCGTCAAGCCCGTGGGTACGATCGAACTGGCCCGGGAAATCGGGCCCGCCCTGAAATCGACAACAACGGTTGTCAGTGTTGCAGCCGCCATCTCCCTAGCCATGCTGGAAGCGGCGCTCCCGGCCGGGCAGCCGGTAATCCGCTCAATGCCCAACACCCCGTCCCGCCTGGGTAAGGGCGTGCTCTCCATCTCGGCGGGCACCCACGCGGGTGCTTCGCTGATGGCCCAGACGCGCGCAATCCTCAATTCGGCGGGCACCGTCGTCGATATCCCCGAAGAACAGGTGGATGCGCTCTCCGCGGTCAGCGGCTCCGGGCCGGCCTATGTTTTTTACCTCGCGGAGGCCATGGCCGCGGCTGGGGTGGAGCTGGGGCTGGACCCGGGACTGGCGAAAATCCTGGCCACGGAAACGGTGGCAGGGGCCGGCTTCATGCTGGCCGAACCGGACGCAGATCCCACCGCGCTCCGGCGCGCAGTCACCAGCCCCAACGGCACTACGGAGCAGGCCATCGCGACGTTCGACCGGTTGGACCTGCCGGTCATCATCGCCGCTGGGGCCCGGGCTGCCAGTAACCGCGCCCAGGCCATCACGGAGGAGCTGGACAGCTAGGCCCTCCGGGCAACCCCCCGGTGACCCGCCCCGGGGGTTTGGTGCCGAGGTTTAGGGGCGGGCGGCGAACCGCTCCAATAGGTCTACGTGCCCGGAGACGATGAGCATGTCCCGACTCGTCACCTTGGTATCGGGCCGCGCGTAGGTGAAGTCCTCCCCGGGTGATTTCACGCCCACCACCGTGACGCCGTATTTGGACCGCACAGCCGATTCGCCCAGGGTGAAGCCCTGTGTTTCCTTGGGCGGATACATCTTGACGATCGCAAAGCCATCATCGAACTCGATGAAGTCCAGCATGCGCCCGCCGACCAGGTGTGCCGCCCGCACCCCGGCGTCCGCCTCAGGGTAAATGACGTGATTGGCGCCAATCCGCTTCAGGATCTTGCCATGCGCTGGCGTGATGGCCTTCACCCACAAATGATCGATGCCCAGGTCCACGAGGTTCGCCGTAATGAGCACGCTCGATTCGATGGACGTACCGACGCCGACGACGGCGGCGGTGAACTCCTGCGCCCCGAGCTGGCGAAGTGCATCAATGTTGGTGGCATCGGCCTCGACCACATGCGTGAGCACCCCCGACCACTTCTGGACAAGCTGGGTGTCCCGCTCAATGGCCAGAACCTCGCGGCCTTGCTTCACCAGTTGCTCGGCGGTGGCTGAACCGAAGCGGCCGAGTCCGATTACCAGGACTGGGGCGTTGTGTGCTGGTCTTTCAGCCAATGATCGGCCTCTCTTCGGGGTAGTGGTACAGGGTGCTGCGTTGCCGCAGAGCGAGCGCCGACGCGAGCGTGATGGTTCCCATCCGACCGGCGAACATGAGCGCGGCAAGGACGTATTTGCCTTCGGGCGGCAGCTCAGCGCTGAGATTGGTGCTCAGTCCGCAGGTGGCGAACGCCGAGATCACTTCAAAGAGCACCCTGTTGAGGTCCTCTTCAGTCATCCATAGCAGGACGCCGGTGGCGAGCAGTACCAGGGTGCCCCCCATGAAGATCACGGAGATCGCGACCCGCATCACGCCTTCGGGAATTTTACGGCCGTAGGCCTTCACATCCGAGTCGCCGCGGGCCTCCGCCACGATTGCCAGGAACATCACGGCGATCGTGGTCACCTTGATGCCGCCCGCGGTGGAGGCGGACCCCCCGCCCGCAAACATCAACGCGTTGGTCAGCAGCATGGTGGCGGAACCCATCTCGGCCTGGTCCACCAGGTTGAAACCCCCTGAGCGGGTCATCACCGACGCAAACAGGGCATGAATCAGCTTGTCGCCGCCGCTCAACCCTCCGATGGTCCTGTTATTGGACCACTCCAGCGCGCCCCACGCGACCGCCCCCAGAACGAGAAGAATCAGCGACACGTTCACTGTCAGTTTGGTGTGCAGGCTCCACTTACGGACCCGGAGGCGGTACTGGATGAGGACCAGGATCACCGGGAAGCCAAGGCTGCCCAGAAACACGCCGACCATCAGCGGCACCAGGATGAAAAGGTCAGTCTCGTAGGGTACCAGGCCGTCAGAGTGTGGCGTGAATCCTGCGTTATTGAAGGCAGAGATCGAGTAGAACACGCCATGCCACACGGCCAGCCAGAAGGGTTCGCCGAGCACCATGAATCGTGGGATGAGCATCAGGGCAAGCGCGACTTCCACCACCACCGAGGTAGTGATGACGATGCGAAGCAGAGTGCCCACTTCGCCAAGCCGGCTGGCGTTGTTCAGTGCGGATTGAGCAAGTAGTTTTCCGCGGACGCCGAGGCGCTTGCTCACCATGAGGGCGAGCAGGGATGCCAGCGTCAGCGTTCCCAGTCCGCCCACAAAGATGCCGATCAGGATGACCAGTTGCCCGAAGAACGACCAGTGGGCGGCCGTCGAGACGACGGTCAGGCCCACCACGCAGACTGCCGAAACGGCTGTGAAGAGCGCGTCATGGAGTGCGGTGACGGTGCCGTCGCTGGAGGCAATCGGCAGGCTAAGAAGTGCGGTGAAGATGATGATCACACTGAAAAAGACGATCAACGCAACCCGCGCCGGCGAGCTGTTGGCTACACCATCAATAAAGTCCCGGATACGAGCAAGCACCCTAAGGTACACGCTCTGTTCTTCCCGCAGCCAGGATGGCTGTCCTCTTGCCATTTCGTTCGCTTTGCCCCGGTTTCGCAGTCTCGACTTCGAATGGATCGCTCCAGATGTCCTTCGAGTAGTAAACCACTTCCGCCGGGCCAGTGTGTCCAGACAACCAGTAAATCACGTAGCCTGTCAGTGATGAGTAGCGAACCCCCGTCGTTCCCCACCAGCGTCGTCTGGGACGACTCCATGCTGGCCTACAACTTCGGGCCCACCCATCCGATGAACCCGCAGCGGCTGGCGCTCACGGCACGCCTTGCCGCTGACTTAGGACTCTTCGACCGTGAGGGGGTTACGCTGGCCGCCCCTCTTGTTGCTACTGACGTCGAGTTGCGCACCGTTCACAGCGACGACTATATCGCGGCGGTGCGAACGGCCAGCAGCAATCCCGATCAGGCTGACGCCGCCGTCGGCCTGGGCACTCCGGATAATCCCGCGTTTGCGGGCATGCACGAGGCCAGCGCGCGGCTCGTCGGTGGCTCTCTGGCGGCAGCGGACGCGGTCCTCAGCGGGCATGCCGTGCACGCTGTGAACTTCGGGGGCGGCATGCATCACGCCGCCCGGTCCGCGGCCAGTGGGTTCTGCATCTACAACGACGCCGCCGCCGCCATCCAGCGACTGCTCGACGCCGGCACGCAGCGGGTCCTCTACGTCGATGTGGACGCCCACCACGGTGACGGGACCCAGAGCATCTTCTGGAATGACCCGCGTGTGATGACCATTTCACTGCACGAGACCGGAATGAGTTTGTTCCCCGGCACCGGATTCGCCAATGAAACGGGCGGCCCTCGCGCCGATGGTACGGCAGTGAATGTCGCGCTGCCCACCCTCACCGGTGACGGCGGCTTGCTGCGGGCATTTCATGCAGTGGTGCCGCCGCTGGCCGGGGCCTTCCAGCCCGAGGTCATCCTCAGCCAGCACGGTTGCGACAGCCATGTGGATGACCCGCTCACCAATCTCAGGATCAGCATTGACGCTCAACGCGAGCTGGCGGTCAGCATTTGCGATCTGGCCACCCGGCTCTGCGAGGGGCGGTGGATCGCCACCGGCGGCGGCGGCTACAACCTCACCAGCGTTGTCCCGCGCGCCTGGTCGACACTGATCGCCATCGCCGCCGGAGCGCCCATCGGACCGCAAACCGCAGTGCCAGAGTCATGGCGCGCCCATGTGCTGGAGCGCTACGGCAAACCCGCCCCCCGATTGATGGGAGATGGTGCCGACCCTTGGTGGCGCTCGTGGGAGGTCGGCTACGACCCGGACGACGACCTCGACCGCACCGTGATGGCTACCCGTAAGGCCGTCTTCCCTCTTCACGGGCTCGATCCTTGGTTTGACTAGCACCGATTGCATATATGCCGCTAGGGTAATGGGATGGTAGTCGAGGATGTGTTCGCAGTTGTGGCTGAAGGTACCCGTCGCGAAATTCTCGGATCACTGCGTTCCGGAGACAAAGCGGTCGGCGAGCTGGTGATCGAATTGGAAGTCAGTCAGCCCACCGTGTCAAAACACCTCAAAGTGCTCCGCGAGGCCGGCTTGGTGTCAATGCGCGCTCAGGGCCAACGTCGCTTCTATTCCCTGAGCCCGGCGCCGTTGCGCGAAATCGAGTTGTGGCTCGGGTCGTTTGAACTTCCGGCCCAGCCGCCAACGGCCCCGGAGGTGGGGGCGACCGCGCACCAGTCCCCAGCGCTTGCAGCGGCTGTGGATCCGGCAACAGATATCGCGGGTCAGCCGGCCTTCGGGCGCACCGTTGGGCGGGCGGCCGAGCGGGCCGCGGACCTCTTCGCGCAGTTGCCCAAGCTTCGACGCCGCCGGGATTAGCCGCGGGCGGTGCAGCGACAGGTCGTGATCTCCTGGCGCTTTCACTTTGGTCACAGCAGCCACTACAGTATGTCATGGCGGGAAGTCTAGTTATTCAAGACGACACGCCGTGCGGCTGCTACGTGGCATGCCTCAGATTGCACACGTTGGGGGTGCAGACCTCAATGTTAGGAGCAGTGTGGGATGGTAGACGCGAGTAATTTCTCTGACGTCAGGTTTCTGACCGTAGCCGAAGTCGCGGACATGATGCGGGTTTCGAAAATGACCGTGTACCGCTTGGTTCACTCGGGCGAGATGCCAGCAGTGCGGTTTGGTCGCTCGTACCGCGTTCCCGAATCGGCTGTCGAACAGTTTGTCAAAGGTGCAGCCGTCGAAGGTCAAGCAGGAACCGGATAGTCGGTGAGCCGGCCCTCGATTGGGTCGGTCGGGGGTGTCGTCAATTAGCGGTACCCTGTTAAGGAGCGTTTTACGCGCTGTCGGCTAGGCGTCCTTGTGGCGAAAGGTCCGGTCCGCGTAGGTATTTGCGTTATTGTCAGCATCCGATCGTGACGCCCACCCGGGCCGCGTGTTGGAAACCGAAGATCAGTTTGTGAGGACTTTATGGGTTCAGTAATTAAGAAGCGCCGCAAGCGTATGGCCAAGAAGAAGCACCGCAAGCTGCTTCGCAAGACTCGTCACCAGCGCCGCAATAAGAAGTAGCTTTACTTCCGGAGATAGGTTCGCCCGCGAGGGTGGGCCTTTCTCCGTTAACGGACTGCTCAGCTGCCGCGCATCCTGGTAAACCCCCGCCACAGCCCATACACCGCGCCGGCGCCCGTGGCCGCCTTGAGGCCGAGGGTCGCTGCCCGCCGGCCGCTCCGGAAGTCGTAGATGGGCCAGTTGTTCTCACGGGCATGGCGCCGTAGCCTGCGATCGGGGTTGATCGCCACCGGATGCCCCACGATGCTCAGGAGGGGAATGTCATTGTAGGAGTCGCTGTACCCCCAGCACCGCAGCAGGTTCAGGCCCTCTGTCTCCGCCAGGGCGCGCACGGCCACCGCCTTGGCCGGACCGTGCAGAAATTCCCCCACTAGCCGTCCGGTGTAGAAGCCGTCAGCCACCTCGCCGACAGTCCCTAGGGCTCCAGTGAGTCCAAGGCGATTGGCAATCACGCTGGCCACCTCCACTGGGGTTCCGGTGACCAGCCACACCCGTCGCCCCGATTTGAGGTGCTGTTCGGCCAGGGCGCGCGCTCCAGGCCAGATCTTCGAGGCGATCATTTCGTCATACACTTCTTCGCCAAGGGCCTTGACGTCTTCGTGTGCAATCCCGATGGCAAAGGCTAGCGCAGCGTCGCGCACCGAGTTGATGTCGGTCATATTTTCCCCGCGCATCACAAAACGTAGCTGTTTCCAGGCCAGGCCACTGGCAAACCGGAGAGTGAATGCCTTGCGCTGGTACATTTTCCGCGCCACATGAAAGAGGCTCGCCCCGCGCATCATGGTGTTGTCCACATCGAAAAAGGCGGCGTCGCCACCCGGCCCGGGGAGGGTGGCGGCTACCCCTGGAGCGACCCGCAGGGGCCCGGTGCTGGCAGCGGACATAATGTGAGTCTAAATCACTTGAGTCGGGCCATGTGGCGTGATGCCACGCGGTGCATAGCGAGGCGGTAGCTTGGGTGGCATGGTTACTCCCCCCGAGCCCGGACTGCCGGGCGTCAATCCCGGCCATCCCACAGTTGAGCTACTGACCCGTCCCGATTGTCATCTGTGCGCCGAGGCACGGGTTGTGGTGGCGTCCGTCTGCGACGAACTGGGGGTGCGGTGGCGCGAACTTTCGACAGCTGACGAGCCGGCGTTGCTGGAACGGTTCGCCGAGGAGATCCCTGTACTCCTCATTGACGGGGTGCAACGGGACTTTTGGAAGATCGACGGGGCCCGACTTCGTCGGCTTATCACGCGGGGACCAGCCGCATGAGGGCCGGCTTTGTGACGCGCGCCTGGCGCTCTAAGGTGGAGTTACTCGCGACGTCGGCCGGTCCGTCGTCACATGGCCTTGCCGTCAAGCGGTGGGCGGACAGCAAACGGAGCGATTGAAAGTGACGCCGGAAGTACCAGAGCTACACCTGTCAGGGAGCGGTTCCGCCGCACGACAGATCCCGACGGCGTCCTTGACGCGCCTGACCATCTATCTGCGGGCCCTCAATTCGCTGCTGGCGGAAGGGACCGAGCGAGTGTCCTCCGACCGGTTGGCTGAGGCGGCCGGCGTCAATTCCCCGATCCTGCGCAAGGATCTGTCCTACCTCGGCTCCTACGGGACCCGGGGTGTGGGCTATGACGTGCAATACCTGAACCGGCAGATCTCCGCCGCGCTCGGGCTGACCCTGGACTGGCGCGTCGCGATCATCGGGGCAGGCAACCTCGGGCGGGCCCTGGCTGGCTACTCGGGCTTCGAATCACGAGGATTCGAAATTGTCTCTCTCTTTGACGCAGACCAGCTGATAGTCGGTGCCGAAGTCGGGTGGTTGCGGGTAAGCCCGGTTGGGGACCTGGAGCAGGTGCTGGAGCGGACCCGCGCCAATATGGCGGTGCTAGCGGTCCCCGCGGCAGTGGCCCAGTCGCTCTGCGACCGGCTGGTTGCCGCAGGCATCACGAGCATTCTGAGCTTCGCGCCCGTGGTGTTACAGGTGCCGGAGAGCGTCCAGTTGCGCAAAGTGGACATGGCTACCGAGCTCCAGATTCTCGCCTACCACGCACAACGGGCGCAGGAGCCGGATAACGCTTCCGACTCCCGCACCCGGACCGCCCAGTAATCCTGAGGCGTCGCTGGTCCTAGAACTGGCCGGGAACAACCTGCTTCTGGAAGTATGGTCGTGCCGGCTTCAGGAAGGTCATCACAACGCCGGCCACACCGAGCAGCAAGGCGAGAATCCCGATGACGGTCTCCAGCGGACCCGGGGTGGCGAGCTCCTGCCCTTGCAGCAGGTCACTGCCCTCAAGCATCGACAGCGACAGGAGGCCGAACAGGTAAATCAGGACCGAGAGGGCCGCCAACACTGTCGCAGTGATTCTGGCCCAGTTGTGACCCTTGCGGATGAAGATCGCGAGCAGGATGTAGATACCGGTGGCCACCGCTGCGAAGACCAATGTGAAGGCAATTCCGGCACCCCCAGCGGGTCCCTGTGCCGGAACGGAAAGAACGCCGATGATGCTCGAGAGGAAGCTGAGCACCCCGGCAGCGATGATCAGCCAGAAGGCGCGCTCCACTTCCTTGGGTGCAGGGCCCTTCTCGGTCATTGACACCTGACTCATATTCCCCGGGTAGTTATAGCCGGAGGGCTGGGCATTCTGGTAGCCATAGGGGGCGGCCTGACCATCTGGTGGGAGTGGCCCCGAGGGAGGCTGCTGTGTCTCCGGGTTGTCACGCGGGGGGATGTCCTGACCGGGATTGTGGTCGTTGGGAGGTGTGCTCATTGCCGGTTCCTGTTCACTAGAGACTGACTGGTGTAGACCCTGTGGGATCACACCGCCAACCCTAGCGCGAGGGGTCGGGCAGCGGTGGGATTAAACGCCAGCGGCTGCCGCCCTCCAGTGGAGAGCGGCAGCCGCTGGCAGGGAATGACTACTCGGCCGGGGCCACGAATGCCGCATCAAGGTTGATGGTCACCTTGTCGCCGACGAGCACGCCGCCGGCTTCGAGGGCTGCATTCCAGGTCAGTCCGAAGTCCTTGCGGGAGATGACGGTCTTGCCGGAGAACCCGGCGCGGGTCGCACCGAAGGGATCTACTGCAACGCCGTTGAATTCGGTTTCGAAGACGACGGGAAGTGTGATGTCGCGGATGGTCAGGTTACCTGAGAGCTGGTAGGTCTCACCGGCGCCCTGAATGGTTGTCGATTCGAAGGTCATTTCGGGGAACCGCTCGACGTCGAAGAAGTCCTCGCCGCGCACGTGGCCGTCACGGTTGGCGTCGTTGGAGTTGAAGGAAGCGGTCTGGATGGTGGCGGTCACCGTGGAGTCGTTCAGCGAGGTTCCGACGTGGAGGGCGGCGTCGACAGTGTCAAATTGACCGCGCACCTTGCTGATGCCGGCGTGCCGTACGGTGAAGCCGACCTCGCTGTGCGAGCCGTCCAACGTCCACGTGCCGTTGGTCAGTCCTGTGGGAATTGCCATGATGAGTCTCCTGATCGTAATGCGGTCTGGGCGATGCAGCCGAGGCGGCCGGGAGGCCGTCACCTATAATAAACATGCATTTGCATCAATTATTCCCGAAATTACTCCAATCTTCAAATAAACTCGAGACGGCGGATTTAGCTGCCCGCCCGAACTCTGAGAAACTGGAGTCATGTCCCTTGCTACCGTCCACCTCGTGCGTCACGGCGAAGTCCACAACCCCGAGCGCGTGCTGTACGGCAGGCTGCCGAACTTTCACCTCTCTAACCTGGGCCAGGAAATGGCGCAGCGGGCTGCGAAGCACTTCGTCCGCAGAGCCAACGATGGCGCCCGAATTGTCCGGTTGGTGGCCTCTCCGCTGACCCGTGCACAGGAAACCGCTGCGCCGATTGCCGAGCAGCTCGGGCTGGACATTGTGACCGACGATCGGGTCATCGAGGCCTATAGCCGTTTCGAAGGCATGGCCCAGGTTGCCCGCCAACTGCGGTATCCCCGCCACTGGCCATTGCTCGCCAACCCCTTCCGGCCGTCCTGGGGCGAGCCATACAGTCAGCAGGTGGGGCGCATGATGGCGGCTGTCGATGACGCCCGCCGCGCCGCCGTCGGGCAGGGTGAAGCCGACACGTCCGCGGGGCCAGCCGAGGTGATCGTGGTGAGCCACCAGTTGCCCATCTGGGTATCGCGGCTCGCTGCGGAGAACCGTCGGCTCTGGCACGACCCCCGTGACCGTGAATGCACCCTGACATCCATTACGTCGCTGGATTTCGACGCCGGACGCCTGATCGGGGTGCGGTACGAGGAACCCAGTGCTGACTTGTTGGCCGGTGCAGCGAACCTGCCGGGAGCATAATAGTATTACTACACGTTGTAGAAATGTGGAAGAAGCTGTGAAAAATATCGACCGATCCGCTGGGCGCCTGCAGAAGCTTGGCGTAGCGCTGGCCATTGGCTTGTCCGTCTCCCTTGCTCTTTCAGCGTGTGCCGCTGATGATCCGCTGGCTCAACAGGCCGCCGTCGGTGACAACAAAAACTACATTGCCGGCGATGGTTCGGTGACTGAGTACGCAGCGGCCGAGCGAGGGGAGCCCCTCGCCATCACGGGAACCAGCTACGACGGACCTGTAGTGGACTCGGCGGACTGGGTTGGTCAGGTCACCGTCGTAAACTTCTGGTACGCCGCCTGTGCTCCCTGCCGCGAGGAAGCACCCGATCTGGTGGCGTTGCATGAAGAATATGAGTCAGCGGGCGCCCAATTCTTTGGGGTCAATATTCGCGACTCCCAAGAGACGGCCGAGGCGTTCGAGCGTACCTTCGACATTCCCTACCCGAGCCTGAACGACCAGGATGGCGGCGTGCTGCTGGCCATGACCACCTATGTTCCCCCGCAGGCGGTACCCACCACCCTGGTGATCGACAAGGAAGGCCGCGTCTCCGCGAGGATTCTCGGGTTGGCCGACAAGAGCACTCTCGGCGCCCTCATCGAAGCCGCGTTGGCCGAGTAACTCACAGTGACCCTCTCCCTGAGCACCGTCATCGGCGGCTCCATGCCCATGGCCGCCAGCAACGCGTTCGCCGATACCGTGCTGAACGGCTCCATGCTCCTCGCACTGCCTGTCGCGCTTCTGGCCGGCCTGGTGTCCTTCGCATCCCCGTGTGTCCTTCCCCTGGTTCCCGGCTACCTGGGCTATGTCACGGGGCTGACCGGCGTCGATCTTGAACAACAGAAGCGCGGTCGGATGCTGACCGGGATTGCCCTGTTCGTGCTCGGATTCTCGGTGGTCTTCATGGCGTATGGGGCGCTGTTCGGTCAGTTGGGCGCGTGGATGGTGGGCTCGGAGAGGTGGCTGATCCCCGTGATGGGCATCGTCGTGGTGCTTATGGGGCTGATCTTCATGGGCGGTTTCTCCTGGTTCCAGACGGAGAAGAAGTTGCGGACCAAGGTTCCGACCGGCCTCTGGGGTGCACCCCTCCTCGGCTTGACGTTCGGTCTGGGCTGGGCGCCCTGTATCGGTCCCACCCTCTCGGCGGTGCAACTGCTGGCGTTTTCCAACGACGACGCCAGCGCCGCCAAAGGGGCGGCCCTCACGTTCGTGTACTGCCTGGGTCTGGGCCTTCCCTTCCTGTTGATTGCGCTGGGTGTCCGCCGCGGCATGGGCGCACTGGCGTTCTTCAGGAAACACCGACTGTCGCTACAGCGTTTCGGTGGCGGCATGCTGGTGGTGGTGGGCGTGCTGATGGCCACCGGCGTCTGGACCCTCTGGATCAATGAATTACAGAACTGGCTCGGCGGGGTGACCCTTCCCATCTGATGACTGCTGACAACTTTGACAAGGGGCAGACACTGACTCCCGACACCCCTGAAAACGGCAAGCCCGACGTCGCGCTGCCGGCGCTTGGCTTCCGCGGCAGCCTCCGCTGGGGCTGGACCCAGCTCACCAGCATGCGGACAGCCCTGTTCCTCCTGCTCCTCCTTGCGGTCGCTGCTGTGCCCGGATCGCTGTTTCCGCAACGCCCGGCTAACCCGGCGGTGGTCACCCAGTACATTCAGGTCAACCCTGACACCGGGCCTATCCTCGACTGGTTCCAGCTCTTCGACGTGTATTCATCGGTCTGGTTTTCGGCCATCTACCTGTTGCTCTTCATTTCCCTCATCGGCTGTGTCATCCCGAGGGCCATGGCCCACGGCCGGGCGATGAAGTCGAAGCCGCCCCGGACGCCCCGGAAGCTCTCCCGGATGCCGATCTATGGGACCCTCGTCCTCCCCGCAGCCGCCCAGGCCGGCGGCTCACAGCTCACGGCAGCGTCAGCCGCCTCCGATGCTGCGGCGATGTTGAAGAAGCGCGGATATCGGGTGGACCTGCGTGACACGGGTTCAGCACAACCCTCAGTGGGAGCCGAACGCGGATTCCTCAAGGAGGTCGGCAATCTGGTGTTCCACTTCTCGCTGATTGGTGTTCTGGTCTCGGTGGCGCTCGGGGGCCTGTTCGGTTACAGCGGGCAGAAGATCATTGTGGAGGGCGACAGCTTCGTCAATACCCTGGTGGGCTACGACACGTTCACCCCCGGCGCCAACTTCGGCGCTGGCCAACTTGAACCGTATTCGCTGAGGCTAGACAGATTCGATGTGCAGTTCGACCGTCAGGAAACCCACTACGGGCAGCCACTGGACTTCACCGCCAACGTCACCACCAAGGACGGCCCCGATGCAGGGGAAGTCGGGCAGGTCCTGAAAGTCAATTCTCCACTGAGTATCGGCGGCACCGGGATCTACCTGGTTGGCAACGGGTACGCGCCGGTGGTCACCGTCCGCGATGGCAACGGCGACATTGCCATGCAGGGGCCGGTGGTGACGATCCCGCAAGACGGGTTGTTCACCTCGCTCATGGTCATCAAAGCTCCCGATGCTGCACCGGACCAGCTCGGCTTTGTCGGATTCTTCCTTCCGACGGCGTTCGTCGGTGAGGATGGTGTCGCCTTCTCCCGTGACCCGGATCCGTTCAACCCCCAGCTGAATCTGAACTCGTATTATGGCGATCTTGGCCTCGACGACGGCGAACCGCGCAGCGTTTACCTACTGGATACCGAGGACCTGACCGAGCTCAACAGCCGCACCAGCGACGAGGGTGGAATCGTCCTCGGGGCGGGCCAGACCTACGATCTGCCGGAAGGTAAAGGTTCGATCACTTTCGACGGATTGGACCGCTACATTGCAGTAGACATCCGCCACGATCCAGGCCAGCTGGGCGCCCTCATCTTCTCGACCCTGGCGCTGGCCGGGCTCAGCGCTTCACTGTTCATCGGCCGGCGCCGGGTCTGGGTTCGCACCGGAACCCATCCCGATGGTCGGATCATGGTCGAGTACGGGCTACTGGCCCGCGGCGAAGACCACCGGCTCACCGGTGAAGGAGCGACCATCGATAAGGCGCTGCGGGAGCAGTGGCTGGTGGAAGACCGGGTAGAGGAGCAAGATGGGAAGCCTGACGCCTCGGGCAGCACCACCGAACACGTATCACACCAGGTAGGAAACGGTAAGGACAGCTAATGCCAACAATCGACCAGACCCTCGGGGAGTTTAGTGAGCGTTTCATGTTGCTCGCGGCCCTTACCTACACGGTCGCGTTCATCATCTTCACGCTCGACCTGGTGAAGAGCAGCAAGCGGATCCGGGCGGTCGAGGAGAATCTCGCCGCGTCCGAGGAGGCCGGGCAGCTGGTGCTGGTGGGTGCCGATCAGATCAACCGACCGGCTACCCGCGGCGGGTCCACCGATGTTACCGGCGACACGATGGCCGACGACGCGATGGACTACTCAGGTCAGCGGAAGTTGGCGCGCATCGCCGTCGTCCTGACTGTCGTCGCCGCAATGATTCACGCAGCCGGCGTGGTCTCCCGCGGACTGGCGACGAATCGGGTCCCTTGGGGCAATATGTACGAGTTCTGCACCACCGGCGCGCTGGTCGTGGTGTTGGTGTTCCTGGCGGTGCTGATCCGCAAGGATCTCCGGTTCCTCGGAACCTTCGTCGTCGGTCTCACACTGGTGATGCTGTGTGCCGCGACCATCGGGTTCTTCACCCCAGCGGGCAACGTGGTCCCTGCACTGCAGAGCTACTGGCTCATCATTCACGTGTCGGTGGCGGTGGCCGCGTCGGCGCTGTTTACCCTGACGTTCGCGATGTCGGTCCTGCAACTCGTGCAGACGAGCCGGATCCGGAAGCTTGCCGCAGGCGGCCCGGACCGTGTGCCGTTCATGCGTTTGGTCCCGTCGGCGCTCAGCCTGGAGAATCTCTCCTACCGGATCAACGCCATCGCCTTCGTGATGTGGACCTTCACTCTAATGGCCGGCGCCATCTGGGCCGAGGAAGCGTGGGGTCGGTACTGGGGCTGGGACGTCAAAGAGGTGTGGACCTTCGTGATCTGGGTGGTCTTCGCCGGTTACCTGCACGCACGGGCCACCCGCGGCTGGACTGGTACCAGAGCTGCCTGGCTGGGCATCATCGGATACCTCTGTATCGTCTTCAACTTCACGATCGTGAATATGTACTTTTCGGGCCTGCACAGCTACGCATAGGTGAGCAACCTGCCCCGCGGGGGTCAAACTGGACCGCGGTGGGGGATATACCGCCCACCGCGGTCCAGATTGACCCGCGATCGGGAGCCGACGCCGGGTGAAGCCTCTCCGCCGACGCCGGGTGAAGCCTCTCCGCCGACGCCGGCGGCCTCCCAGCCGACGCCAGGCCCGGCCGGGTTCAGACGGTCTTGCCGCCGGTCTCGTTGTCGGCTTCGCCGTCGTTTTTCCGCTGGTCCTCGCGGGCTTTCTTCTCCTGCGCCGCGCGGAGTTCACGTTCCTTGCGCCGGTTCTCCTTCTCGCGGGCTTCCTGGCGACGTTTCGCCTCAAGATTCTGCAGGAACTGGGGATCGTCATCGGGTGCTGTGGGATGCCGGGGAGCGGGACGCTGACGCCCGCGGGTGCCGCTTGGGCGGGGCCGTCCGAACAGGAACCAAAGCCCAGCGCCGAGGAGTGGCACCAGGACGATCGCGGCAAGCCACGCTGGCTTGGAGATGCTGCGCACCGAGTGCGCTTTGGTCATAATGCAGTCGATCAGCGCGTAGACGATGACGGCGACTGCAACGAGGATGAGGAACAACAACAGGCGAGGCATCTGTCAATTGTAGGCGAGTAAACTTGGCGAGTGCCCTTCCTGAAATTCTCCGCCCTCCGCTTCGGCCTCGTCGTGGTCTTCTTCGTCATCTCCTACTGGCTGGGCCTTGGCGCCTTCTTCTCGGCAGCCATTGCAGCTATTTTGGCCTGGTGTGTGACTTACCTGTTTTTCCGGTCCATGCGCGATGCCGCGTCGGCGTCGCTGCAGCGCAGGTTCAAAGACGGTGCGCCGCCCCGGCGTAGCCTCGCCGAGCTCGACGACGCCGCCGCCGAGGATGGCTATGATCCGAACACTTCGGTCAACGCGGATCGCAAGCCCCTCAGCTGACGGGCAGGCGAGGCGCGAAGAGCCAGTCGCGTACAAGGCCCTCAGGGCGCGCAGGTCAGCCCAACACCGGGTCAGTGGTTCAAACTAGGCCAGGACCGTCGTCAGGACCACACCGGCGCCGAACAGCACGCTGAACCCCAGATTGATCAGGCCGGTCTGCTTCAGGACCGGGATCAGACTGCGCCGCTTCTTGCCCTTAAGCATCAGCCAGCTGGGCATCAGACACGCCGGAACGAGCAGTAGAACCAGCAGCACCCACGGGTAGTCGTACACCAGAAACAGGGGCAGCAACAGTGCCGCAGCGAGCATCATCACGTAGGTGATCCGCGCTGTAGTGTCTCCGAGCCGCACGGCGAGGGTGATCTTCCCGGCCTCGCGGTCCGTCGGGATGTCCCGCACGTTGTTGGCCATGAGGAGTGCCATCGCGATGATCCCGGTACCGATTGCACCGATCCAGGCCACAGCGTTCAGCTGCCCCGCCTGGGTGTAGGTAGTGCCCAGCGTCGCGACCAGGCCGAAGAATACGAACACAAAGACATCGCCGAGGCCCATGTAACCGTAGGGGTTGCGACCGCCGGTGTAGCCCCAGGCGGCAGCCACGCATCCAACGCCCACCAACAGCAAGAACCAGGTCTGGGAGAGCATAATGAGGCTGGTGCCGGCGATCATCGCCAGCGCGAAGCACGCGAACGCCGCCCATTTGACCTGGCCGGGGCGTGCGGCGCCGGATCCGGTCAGGCGGAGCGGTCCCACCCGGTCCGCGTCGGTTCCCCTGACGCCGTCGGAATAGTCGTTGGCGTAGTTCACGCCGACCTGCAGCATGATGGCGACGACGGCGGCCAGCAGAGCGTTGACGGGTTTGAACGCTTCAAGGTCGAACGCAGCCGCACACCCCACGATCACTGGTGCAATCGCCATGGGGAGGGTTCGCGGGCGGGCGCCCTCAAGCCATTGTGCGGCAGTAGCCACGGTGCTGTCCTTTTCGTTGGTGAGTGGTGAGTGGTGAGTGGTGAGTGGTGAGTTTAGGCGTCGGAGCGCCCGAGCAGCGCCCGAACAGCCAACCGATCGGGTTTGCCGTTAGGCAGGAGAGGCAGTGATTCGAGGGCAAGGATGATCCGGGGGACAGCGTGAGCGCCGAGTGAGGCCCTCGTTTGCTGACGCACCTCGTCGGCGCTGACCTGCCCGACGACGGCAGCGGCCACCGCGGTGCCCCATTCGGCGCTGTCGATGCCCAGCACCAGGGCCTCCTGGACGCCTGATATGCCCTCGATGACTGAGGTCACCGCTGCGGCTGACACCTTCAGTCCGCCAGTCACAATGACATCATCGAGCCGACCGGCGACGGTCAGGACCCCGTCAGTGTAGTCACCGGCGTCGTCGGTCCGGAACCAACGGCGCCCGGAATTGAACGCGAACCGGTCTGCACTGAGTTCGGGCTGCCCCAGGTACCCGTCAGCCAGGACGGGTCCGCTGATCCACAGCCGGCCCTGCTCGGTGGTGAGGTCGACCCCATCCAGGGGAACGCCGTCGTACACGCAGCCGCCGCACGTCTCGCTCATGCCGTAGGTCAGCACCAGGTTCAGCCCGTGCCGGCGGGCGTCACCCAGAAGCGCGGCGGAGGCCGGGGCGCCGCCGAGCAGGATGGCGTTGAATCGGCGGAGCACCTGGAGTGTCCCGGGCCGCGGGTCCTGGAGGAGGCGGTGCAATTGGGTGGGAACCAGCGACGTGAAGCGGACCTTGTCGGTGAGCTCCCCGGCAGCCTGGGTGAACGCCTCGGCCGTGAACGGCGCCGCCAGATCCATGGCCCACGGCCGGGTCCCGGCGTACAAAGACCGGACCAGCACCTGAAATCCTGCTACATAGTGCACCGGCAGGGTGAGGAGCCACTGCCCCTCGGCCTTGAGCGCCAGAGCGGTGCCCATCGCCGAAGCGGCCAGCGCATCGACGCTGAGCAGTGTCTGTTTCGGGAGGCCCGTCGATCCCGAGGTGCTGAGGACCGCGGCAATCTCGTCGTTGGGCAGTTCCCCGTCGAAGCGCTGCCCCGCGTCGGCATGAGGTGCGACGGCGGGCCCTTCCCCGGCGAGCGCGGCGGCCAGCGGCGCGAGGAGCGCATGAGGGTCGGCTCCGGGCGGCGTGTGGAACGGTAGCAATTCCATGGTGGCCTAGAAGTAGTAGGGGTAGGCAGACCAGTCTGGCGCGCGCTTTTCCAGGAAGGCCTCTTTGCCCTCGACCGCCTCATTGGTCATGTAGGCCATCCGAGTGGCTTCGCCGGCGAAAACCTGCTGGCCGGCGAGGCCGTCGTCGGCCAGGTTGAACGCAAACTTGAGCATGCGGATGGCCTGTGGACTCTGCCGTGCGATATCCGCCGCGTACCGCAAGGCCGTGTTCTCCAGTTCCGCGTGATCCACCGCCTCGTTGACGGCGCCGATGGCGACCATCTCCTCCGCCGAGTACTCGCGGGCAAGGAAGAAGATCTCGCGGGCCTTCTTTTGACCGATCTGGCGCGCCAACAGCGCGGAGCCGTAGCCGGCGTCGAAACTGCCGACGGTGGCATCTGTCTGTTTGAATTTTCCGTGCTCACGGGAGGCGATTGTCAGGTCGGCCACCACATGCAGGCTGTGCCCGCCGCCGGCCGCCCACCCGTTGACGACGGCGATGACAACCTTGGGCATGGTCCGCATCAACCGCTGCACCTCAAGAATGTGCAGCCGGCCAGCACGGGCGGGGTCGACACTCTCGCTGGTCTCGCCGTCCGCGTACCGGTAGCCGTCGCGGCCTCGGATCCGCTGGTCTCCGCCCGAACAGAACGAATGGCCCCCGTCTTTCGGTGACGGCCCATTGCCGGTCAGTAGGACGGTGGCAACGTCGGAGCTCATCCGGGCATGGTCCATGGTGCGGTAGAGCTCGTCAACGGTGCCCGGCCGGAACGCATTACGCACCTCGGGGCGGTTGAACGCAATCCTGACGGTCGGGAGATCCCGCACCTGACCGTCAGGGCTCCGCTCGACCTGTCGGTGATACGTGATGTCCTGCAGGTTGCCGAACCCGGAGACGAGTCGCCAGCGGGCAGTGTCAAAGAGGTCCGAAACCTGTGGGGGAAGGTCAATAGTCACCCATCGAGTGTAGCTTTGCGGCACGCCGTTGGAGTGAATAGGGCTTTTACGGCTATCAAACGGTTTCGTTACCCGGCCGTGCTGTCGGATTTTTGCGGGGTTTGGTTAGCTAGCGCGTGAGAGCTGGCTAAAGGGGTCGGCCGTCGGAGGGAAAGTCATGAAATTCACTAAGACGATCGCACTCGCGGCCGTCGCCGCTTCACTCGCACTTCCCGGAGCTACGGCCGCCATGGCAGCTCCAGAGGAGAGCATGTTCGTTCCGTTTGATGAGGCGACGGTCGTCGATCCGGACACAGTCACCTTTGTCACCGGGGGCCTTCTTGCCGCCGATGGCACCAATCTTTGCGCCACCAACCCGGGTTCCATCGTATTCCCGGACGGAACGTACCCTTGCTTCATCGATTTCACATCGCCCGACCCTGACCCCGTACCTCAGGTGGGTCAGATGCCGGTGGGCGGCGTCGATACCGGGGTTGCCGTGAGGGCTATCGTCCAACCGGATGATGCGATACCTATTGTGTTGCTGGTAGGGGCGGCAGGTGGTCTCGCCGCTGTCCTGTTGGTGCGTTGCCTGCTCCGGGGTGTCTGACCACTCCCGCCCCGATGGGCCTGTCAACGTCGTCAGGATATGCAGAACTCATTGCCCTCGGGATCCGCCATCGTGTACCAGATATGAGGACCCTGGTTAGCCTGATACAGAAACCGTGCGTCCCGGCCCTCGAGCCGGGACCGAAGCTCGTCCTTGTTGTCGCCGTCGAGATTGACATCCAGATGGCAGCGGTTCTTGACCGTCTTCGGTTCGGGGACGAGCTGGAACAGTATGCGTAGGCGGCCTTTTTGGCCCTCCTCGCCGGGGCGGCAGATGGCCGACCCCTCGCGCCATACCCGGATGCCGTTGTGTACGACAAGTTCGTCTGGTTGGGCCCAGCCTTTGGCGATCACGTCGTCGATGAAGTCCTGATCGGTGGGCTCGACCACCCAGCCGAGCGTTTCCGCCCACCAGTCAGCCTGAGAATGGACGTTGGTGCAGTCGATGGTGATCTGGAAGGTATACGTCATGGCTCGACAGTAGAGCCCGGTGATAGGGGAGGCTAGGGAATTGCGGACAGATGTGGTCCGTGATCCCGACAGCGGTCTCCTCGTCCTCCTCGGTCAGGTGCTGGAATTCAGCGCGCGATGGTCCCGTTCAGCGAGCCGCCGGAGTTCGCGGAGTTGTTTGCGCATCATCATCAGGTCACCCCATGCGAGGGCCGCCTGCCGTAGCCCGGACAGCGGCCCAGTGGGCAGTGGCACCGAAAGACGGGCCTTTAGCCGTGAACCCTGCCCCACGGGGTCGACCGAGTACTCAATAGCTAGCGCTCCGAAGAGGTGGGCGGCCCGCTCTGATCGGAGTACGACGGCGAATGAGTGTCCCGGGTCGACCGCTGACACGGTGAAGACCCGCATCACCGGATCCCCCACCCGAACATCGATCACCTGCGGATCAAGCAGTTGGGGGCTGCGCCGTCCGAAGTTGTCAATCAGGTCATAGCTGTAGGGAGCCCGGCGAAGCTGGGTGGTCCACGCAAACATCAGGTCCGGAGTGCAGTCAACGTCCACCGCACGAATCCACTGCTGGCTGGACGCGACGGCGGCGTCGTCGACCGAGCCCCCCGAAATGCTTGGGCTGGTCTCCGCCCAGTACCAGGGCACGCGTGACACTGTCATGGCCCCATCCTGCCGGAGATCCGCCAACACCGCGACAGACCCGGCAATCGCTATTGGGTTGACGGCCCGCCCGCGCGGGGGCACGCTGGTGCCATGAGGAAGTAGCCTTGCATCTGGCCGACCGCCGGTGCCCGCCGCCCGCCCGGTCCCACATGCCGCCCTGCTGCCGCCCTCTCCGACACTGCGAGGAAACCCTTTGACCGAACATCTACAACTCTCCGAGGTGTCCCATGGGTACGGCGACCGCCTGCTTCTTGACCATGTTGAGCTCACGATTGGCCGCGGCGAACGGGTCGCGGTGGTGGGTGAGAACGGTGCCGGCAAGTCGACGCTGCTGCGTCTGATCGCCGGGGTGGAGGTTCCCGACGCCGGCCAGATCGCAGTGCACGGCACGGTTGGCCACCTCCCGCAGACCCTCGACCACGCCCCAACCGACACCGTGAGGACCGTGATCGACGCTGCCCTGAGCGGAATCCGGGCCCTCGAAGCCGAGCTGAGGACCCGCGAGGCGTCGCTGGATTCAGCGGATGCCGATGAGCTGGAACGCTACGGCGCCGCTCAGTCCGAGTACGACCTGCACGAGGGATACAGCGTCAACTCACGGGTCGACGCCGCCCTCAGCCAGCTCGGGCTCGGCGACCTCCAGCGGGACCGCACCCTCGGCACCCTTTCCGGCGGTGAACGGGAGCGCCTTGCACTTGCCTGCCTGCTCGCCGACCCGGCCGCCATCCTGCTGCTGGACGAGCCGACCAACCACCTCGACGACGACGCCGTCAGCTGGCTCGGGCGCGAGCTCGCCGCCCACCGTGGTGCAGTCATCGCCGTCACCCACGACCGATCCTTCCTGCGTACCTTCGCCACGACGATTATTGAAGTGGACGGCGATCGTCGCGAACTACGGCGCTATGGCGACGGGTACGAGGGATATCTCAAGGCCAAGATTGCCGAGCGGCGCCGCTGGGAGCAGGACTACCAGCAGTGGCTCGACGCCAAGGAAGCCGAACGGGTCAAGGCCGCAGCGGTGGAGGGGCGGATGGGCTACGGTCGCCGCCGCGACGGCGACAAGATGGGGTATGACTTCAAACAGGGCACAGTGCAGGAAGCCATCACCAGCCAAAAACGCAACGCCCAGGAGCGGCTGCGCCGGTTGGAGGAGCAGCCGGTGGACCGGCCGCCACAGCCCCTCGTGCTTTCGGCGCAGTTCGGCGGCCAGTCACTGACCGGTCCGGTGCTCGAACTCTCAGGGGTGTCAGTGGGGGACCGCTTGTCGGTGGAGTCGCTCAGCGTGGGGGCGGGGGAGAATCTCCTGGTTACCGGGCCCAACGGCGCGGGCAAAACAACGCTGCTCAATGTCCTGGCTGGCGCCTGCCCAGTAGACGAGGGCGTTGTGACGCAAGGCGGCAGCCTGGGGTATCTTCCGCAGGAACTGGCGCCGCACCGGCAACCGACCTTACGGCTACTCCCGGCCTTCGCCGCCGGCCTGCACGGGGATCTGGACGAACACGCCGACCGTTTGCTCAACCTGGGCCTGTTCCGCACCGCCGACTTCCTGGTCCCGGTGGGAACCCTCTCGGCCGGACAATACCGCCGGCTGGCCCTGGCCCGGCTCCTGGTAGGTCGCTACGACGTCATCCTGTTCGACGAGCCCACCAACCACCTCGCCCCGGTCCTGGTGGGCGAGCTCGAGGAGGCTCTGGCCGAATACGAGGGGACGCTCGTCGTCGTCAGCCACGACCGCGAACTGCGGCGGTGGTTCGACGGGCTTCCCTCCGGTCAGGAGCTCCGGCTCGAGGCGGGAAGGGTTATTGGAGCGCCACACTAGCCCATTCCCGCCAGAATAGTGCCGGACCCGCAGCCGAGCGGTGGGGCAACAGCGACCCTGCGGGGGAGCCACTATTCCAGGCACGTCTGTAATATAGAACGAACGGTCGGTAATTGAGCTGGCCGGATGACTAACACAATCGCTGATGATTCTGGAGGCAGGCATGGCCGAGGCATTTCTGGTCGGTGGGGTTCGTACCCCGGTGGGTCGCTACGGTGGAGCGCTCTCCGGGGTCAGGCCCGATGACCTCGCAGCACTGGCGATCCGCGACGCGGTGACCCGGGCAGGAATTGACCCCAGCGAAATCGACGAGGTAATCCTCGGTAACGCCAACGGTGCCGGCGAGGAAAACCGCAACGTCGCCCGCATGGCCTCGCTCCTGGCCGGACTACCGGATACGGTTCCTGGCATCACAGTCAACCGGCTCTGCGCGTCGGGCCTGTCAGCGATCATCATGGCGTCCCACATGATCAAGTCCGGCGCCGCCGACATCGTCGTCGCCGGCGGCGTGGAATCGATGAGCCGTGCGCCCTGGGTAATGGAGAAGCCCGCCAAAGCCTTCGCCAAGCCCGGGGAGGTCTTCGACACGTCCATCGGCTGGCGGTTCACCAACCCGATCTTCGCGGCGCAGGACAAGACCACGTACTCCATGCCGGAAACCGCCGAGGAGCTCGCGTCGGTGGACGGCATTACCCGCGACGACGCAGACGCCTTCGCCCTGCGCTCCCACCAGCGGGCACTCGCCGCCATCGAAGCAGGCCACTTCCGTGACGAGATCCTTCCGGTGCACACCCGCCACGGCAAACGCGAGGTCACCGTCGACACTGACGAGGGCCCCCGCGCCGATACCACCCTGGATGTCCTCGCCGGACTCCGCCCGGTCGTCAGGAAGGATGGTGTGGTCACCGCCGGGAACTCCAGCTCGCTGAACGACGGCGCCTCCGCCGTTGTCGTCGCGTCCGAAGCCGCAGTGAACCGGCTCGGCCTCGCCGCCCGCGCCCGCATCCTCGACGGCGCGTCGGCGGGCGTCCCCCCGGCCATCATGGGTATCGGTCCGGTCCCGGCCACGCAGAAGGTGCTCCAGCGCACCGGGCTGAACATCGGCGACCTCAGCGCCGTCGAACTTAACGAGGCGTTCGCCACCCAGTCGATCGCCTGCATCCGCCGGCTCGGTCTGGACGAGGAGCTGGTGAACCGCGACGGCGGCGCCATCGCCCTCGGCCACCCCCTCGGATCCTCGGGGTCCCGGCTCGTGATCACGCTGCTTGGCCGTCTGGAACGTGAGGTACGTGGCGAGGGCCGAGCGATTGGCCTGGCCACTATGTGCGTCGGCGTGGGGCAGGGCACCGCCATGCTGCTGGAGCGCGTCTGATGGATGACTTCACCACGCTGCGGGTCGCTGACGACGCCGACCGCCTCACCGTTCAGCTGCACCGCCCCGAGGTCCGCAACGCCATCGACCAGACCATGGTCGACGAACTTCATACTGTGTGTGAGGCTCTGGAGAGGCGGCCCCGTGTCCTCATCCTCACAGGAAGTAACGGCGTGTTTGCCTCGGGCGCCGACATCGCCCAACTGCGGGAACGACGCCGCGACGACGCACTCGCCGGGATCAATTCCACTTTATTTGCCCGCATCGCCCGGCTTCCCCTGCCGGTCATCGCCGCAGTGGACGGATATGCGCTCGGCGGCGGGGCGGAGCTCGCCTATGCCGCTGACTTCAGAATAGGGACGCCCAGCCTGAAGATCGGCAACCCCGAGACCGGCCTCGGCATCCTGGCCGCCGCCGGCGCCACCTGGCGGCTCCGGGAGCTGGTCGGCGAACCGTTGGCAAAAGAAATCCTGCTGGCCGGACGGATCCTCGGCGCCGACGAGGCGCTCGCCGTCAGGCTCATCACCGAAATCCACGAACCGGATGCACTCCTCGCGGGCGCCAATGCGCTCGCCGACCGGATTGCCCGGCAGGATCCGCTGGCTGTCCGCATCACCAAATCCGTGTTCCATGCTCCACCCGGGGCACACCCGGTCATTGACCAGTTGGCTCAGGGCATCCTGTTCGAATCTGACGCCAAGTTCGACCGGATGCAGGCATTCCTCGACAGGAAAAACACATGAGCCCATCGACCGCAATCCCTGGCCCAGCCCTAATGCCCGGCACGGCTCGAATCCCCGGTCTTGTCGGTGTCCTCGGCGGCGGCCGGATGGGTGCAGGTATTGCCCACGCGTTCTGCATTGCAGGCGCCGCAGTCGTCGTCGTCGAGCGCGACGATAGCGCCGCCGTAGCAGCCAGGCAGCGCATCCTCGACGCACTGGGTAAGAGCGTTCAGCGCGGGACCACATCGGAAGACCTTGAGGCGCTGTCGGCTCGGGTTTCCGTGTCGGTCGACTACGCGGCGTTCGAAGCCTGTGGGCTGGTGGTTGAGGCGGTGCCGGAAGATTTTGACCTGAAGTCGGCCGCACTGACGGCTGTCGAAGCACGGTTGGCGGCCACCGCGTGGCTGGCCACCAACACCTCGTCACTGTCGGTCGGCGGGTTGGCCGAAAAACTTCAACGCCCGGACCGATTTTGCGGGCTGCACTTTTTCAACCCGGTGCCCGCCTCCACACTGATCGAGGTGGTCCTGGCGCCGCAAACCTCCGACGAGCTCGCCGGAGCAGCCCGCGGTTGGGTGGAGCAGTTGGGAAAAACCCCCGTGGTCGTCAAAGACGCGCCGGGTTTCGCGAGTTCCCGGCTGGGCGTGGCGATCGCTCTTGAAGCGATGCGGATGGTTGAGGAGGGTGTCGCGTCGGCCGACGACATCGATACAGCCATGGTGCTGGGCTACAAACACCCGGTGGGGCCGCTGCGGACCACCGACCTGGTGGGGCTGGATGTCCGGCTCGGTATCGCCGAATATCTGGAATCGACTCTGGGGCATCGGTTCGCTCCGCCCCAGCTGCTGCGGGACAAGGTGGCCCGCGGTGAGCTGGGTCGGAAGTCAGGCAAAGGGTTCTTCGACTGGACCGAGTAAGCCTGGGTTAGTCGATCAGATATCGGGAGGTAGAGACGCCATCGCAATGAGGTTGCGCACATGCCACAGCCAGCACCTTGCCAGCGATCGACGGTAGGGCCATAGTGACAATTAAAGGATGGCAGCGGAAAACACCCCGCTGCTGCGACGCGGTGTTTTCCGGGAGGCACCCCTTGACCCACTCCAGCGGGCAGGACGCCAACGAACAAGAGAGTGACCGGCAGGCCGGCGGCCCCACTGCCGAGGCGGTGGCCCGGCGGGTGGTCGATGCCGCACTCGGGATGGTCGATGTGCTGGCCATCCACCTGGGTGACCGGCTGGGGTGGTACCGCCAGCTGAAGTCCCACGGGCCGGCAACAGCTGCCGAACTAGCCGAGCGGACCGGTACCTCCGAGCGATACACGCGGGAGTGGCTGGAGCAGCAGGCAGTGACCGGGCTCCTCGCCGTCGCCCCTGGGCCGGGTGCGGACGCCGACAACTCAGCGCGGGAACGCCGGTACAGTATCCCGCCGGGGACGGCCGAAGCGCTGACCGATGAGCGCAGCCTCAACTACCTGGCCCCGCTGGCGCGCATGTTGGCTGGCTCCGCGGTGCAGTTGCCGGCCCTCCTCGCCGCCTACCGGACGGGCGGCGGTGTGGGCTGGTCTGACTTCGGGGCTGATGCCAGGGAATCGCAGGCCGACATGAACCGGCCGTGGTTCGACGCGGAGCTGCCGGGAGCGTTGGCAGGGATCGAGCACCTGGATCAACGGCTGCGACAACCCGGCGCCCGGATCGCCGACATCGGTTTTGGCGGTGGGTGGTCGAGCATAGCACTGGCTCGCGCCTACCCCGACGCCACGGTGGAGGGCTTCGACATCGACCCCGCATCGGTGAAGCTGGCAACAGCCAACGCAGCACATGCCGGAGTGGCGGCCCGGGTCACGTTTCATGAAGCGGACGCCAAGCAAATGCCGACGGCCACCTACGACGCCGTATTTGCGTTCGAATGCATCCACGACCTGCCCCACCCGGTCGAGGTCCTCGCCGCGGCACGCCACTCGCTCGTGCCCACGGGGACCGTCGTCGTCATGGACGAAGCGGTCGCTGACGTTTTCACTGCGCCCGGGGATGAGCTGGAACGCCTGATGTATGGGTTCAGCCTGCTTATTTGCCTACCCGACGGCATGTCACATCCGTTGAGTACGGCGACCGGGACAGTGATGCGACCCGACGTCCTCCATGCCTACGCCGTCGCAGCAGGCTTCGCTGACCTGCGTGTACTCCCGATCAAGGACTTCGGATTTTGGCGCTTCTATGAACTGCTGCGGTAGGCGGTGTCTGCCCTCACCGGGACGACAGGTTCACTGTACTGCGGAAGGACTTGAGGTAACCGGCCTGGTATCCCTTGGCGGTGGGGTGCAGGTCGTCGAGGGCGCCGGCAAACGTGATCCACGGATCGTTGGTGCCGATGCCATGGCCCTTGAACCTCTTCACCACGTCGACGTACTGCAATCCGTTGGCTTCGGCGTTCTGCCGAATGACCGTGTTGAGCGCATCGGTCCCCTCATTGAACAGCTGTTGCGCCTTGGTGCTGAGCAGCACTTCCGACCCGGATTTCGGTGAGAAGAGGTGGGGGTACCCCGTGACCACAATCTTCGCCGTAGGAGCAGCCGCGCGTAGGTTCCCGTAGAGTTCATCCAGCGCGACGGCGAGACTGGTCTGGGCCTGCACAGTGCGGCCATCGACCACTTGCTCGCAGACGGCCAGCGGCAGCGCAGCGCACGCGCCCACCACGGCGCCGAAGTCCAGGTCGTTGCCGCCCGCGGAGAGGGTCACCAGGTCGGTGTCGGCCCCGATCAGGCCCGCACCGACGAGTTGTCCCAACTGCTGGGGAAGGTCGGGGACAGCGTCGGCGGGGTTCGCGGCGGCTTTGGCCCCGCTGCAGGAGGCGTTGACGGTCAGGTTGATTCCCCGACGGTCATCCAGCAGACCCGGCAGGCCCAGCGGCGATTGGCCGCAGGCGTTGATGTAGGAGCCAGCACCAAACCCCGCAGCATAGGAATCCCCCAACGCCACATAGTCGACCTGATGCCTGTCAGGGTTCGTTGCGGCGGCGGGGCCCGCGACAGTGCTGGCCATCAGGCCAACCGAGAGCACGGCTGCGGCAGCGAGGCGTCCGACGCGGGAGCGGAGGGAAGTTTTCATGGGACCAAGTTACTCCTGCAGCACAAGGTTGCATACGGCCAGCCAAAAGATCCTACTCATACTCCTCCCTCCTGTTCCCCTGCAGGCCGGCCGCGGCTACTGATCGTTGTGGTGGCTTTGGGGCACCTACCTCTCCGCCCAGGACCGGCGCATCACAGCCCGTCGCGGCCCGATGAAAGTCCTCGTCGCGGCAGAGCACTCCATCCTCAACACCGTTTGGCACATGCTCGCTAACGGTGAATGCTCCGAAGACCCCGGCGCCGATCACTTCACCCGACTCGACCCCGCCCGAGCCAGGAACAGTGCCATCAATAAACTCAAAAGCCTCGGCAGCGACGTCACCATCACCCCAGCCACCGCAGCCTAAGTCACCTTCTACTGTCGTATTAGCTCGGGTGGGCTGAGGGTCGTTTGTCTCGCTGGAGCTCACGTCTCGGCGGCGTTCTGAGTCGCCAGATCTCACGCCTCGACGGACGTCAGTAGGAGAGTCATGCCGGGTCAGAACGGTGGTGGGGTTTCTGGTCGCGGTGGTGGTGGTGTGGGTGGTGGGTTGGGTTTGGTGGTGTAGGTTTCCCCGGCGGGGGAGATCGCGATGATCGTCCCGGGTTCGGGTTGGGTGTACTGCCAGAAACCCTCCGTTTTGAACATATGGTGACGTTTACAGAGCGCTGCCAGATTTGAGTAACTGGTCGTCCCGCCCCTGGACCAGGGGATCGTGTGGTCGAGTTCGCAGAACACCGCCAACCGGTTACACCCCGGATGACGGCACGTCCCATCCCGCACCCTGACCGCGTCCTGCAAATCTTTCGGCAC